>JAHIZN010000246.1 GCA_018814245.1 bacterium | reverse complement strand
CTATGACCCGATGAAAAGGGGATTGCGACTCAGTTATGCCAGCACCATACTTGTCAGGTGTAATAAGTTGGAAACTATGACCCGATGAAAAGGGGATTGTGGGGATAGGGATTGCGACGATCAGGGCAGGCACGGGGGCCTGCCCCCCTACACACATTTTCCCACAGGTGTGGATATGAACCCGTAGGGGCAACCCCCTGTGGTTGCCCTGTTTTCGTTGGAATGAATGAGCCGATGAGGTTATCCACCATCTGCTCCTGCCAGCAAGGGATATGTAGGGGCAGACCTATGTGTCTGCCCTTTTCCAGATGTAGCTGCAGGGTGCCAGGGGTGCTACTCTCTTGTCCCTGCTAATGGCAACGACGACCACACCAGTAGAGGCGGGTTTAGAACCCGCCCCTACGCGTTGGAAACTATGACCCGATGAAAAGGGGATTGCGACACAGGTAGAGACAGGTCTCAGACCTGTCTCTACTGATGATAACCTAACGAATTAGATTACCGTATCGACACCCCTCAAGGAATTGCCATAACATCATATTGAGTAATTACCCTGTCCCTACAATTATTATGTCAAGTTATATATATTAGAGGAGGTAATTGAAGAATGCAAAGATTGCATTTACATAACTTACTTGAGAAAGAAGACAATTTTTATTCGGCTGTCTGCCTTGAGCTTAATGTTGCTTCACAAGGAAAGACCATTGAAGAGGCTAATAAAAACCTACAGGAAGCAGTAGAATTATACCTTGAAGATGTGCTTGAATCAGGAGATGAACAAGAATTTATCCCTCGTCCAGCCTCAATGGAGGAATGGATGAAATTCTTCAATGCTGAGGCTAAATTTATGGCTAAAGAATTATCTCCCAAGACTGCTCTGGCAAAAAAGATTAAGTTTGAGGAGATGCTTTATGCCTGATAAGAGATTTCTTTCTCTTTCGACAGGCTGTTACGGAATAGGTTAAAGTGTCATTCCGAACTAATGCGAGGAATCTCAACTCGTTGATTCCCAACAGGTTAAGATTTCTCGGATTACCTCGAAATGACAAAAAGTCGCATTCCGTAACAGCCTGACGAGTAACAGTAATTGCTAATCAGAAGAATTTTGCTCCAAGAACCCTAAAGAGTATGATTTTACAGTCAAGCCTTAGTGAAGAGGAATGGTTGCAATGAATAACCCGATGAAAAGGGGATTGCGATTCATCTTGTCAATCCTGTTAATAAGGAGCAATAATAAAAGTGAAGATAACTCGGTCTAAAAATAATGTTCCTATCCGTCTACCAGAAGAGCGATGGATTCACATCACTGAAGAACATAATGAAATGGCTGGCTATTATTTTGAGGTCTTGGAGGTTGTTTTTGATCCCGAGGCTATCTATCAAGGTGGTGATGGAGAGTGTATTGCCATAAGACATATAGAGGATAAGTATATAGTTGTTGTTTATCGAGAAATTGGCAAAGAAGATGGTTTTATCATTACTGCTTTTTTAACAAAGCGAAAGAAACAGATAGAAAGGAGAAGAAGATTATGGCCACAAAAATAATTGAGCAAGTGATTCAGATTGCACCAACCCTTTTGGATGTCCCTTTTGGACGGGTATGGTCAAGCTATGACCAAGAGGCAGATGTGTTGTATGTCAACCTTAAGAAACCAGCCTACGCGGATGATAGTGAACTTACTGAGAATGATACCATTATCAGATATGAAAAGGGTGAAGCAGTTGGCTTTACTTTTCTTCATGCCAGCAAACGGTTTAAGAATCATTAGGGAAACTAGGGAAACTGGGGACGGCGACTATTTTTGGGAAAAGTTGGAAACTATGACCCGATGACAAGGGGATTGCGACGAGAAAAGGGCAGACACAGGGGTTGTGCCCCTACATCGTTGGAATGAATGATCTAATAACAATGGGATTGCGACAATGTTGATGCGATATGGAAATCGCAGCTACTACATCTCTGCCCCAAAAAAGGATGAAAAAATGCTACAGGTTGGTATTCTTGGCGTTAATGGATATGCTGGTGCTGAGTTGATTCAGATATTATTAAAACACCCAAGGGTGCAGATTGCAGAGATGGCTGCCCGTCTGGATACACCTGTCCCCATCTCAAGTATATTTGGCCAATTCAAAAAAAGGTTTGATATGGAATGTCAGGTATTTCATGGGGTAGAAGGCTTTGGTGCATCCTGTGACCTGATATTTCTTGCCTTGCCTCATAAGGTTTCCATGGGTATAGTGCCAGAGCTATTGAGGGCAGGGAAAAGAGTAATTGACCTTTCGGCTGACTTTAGATTAATGGATGCAGCGGTTTATGCCAAGTGGTATCATGAAGAGCATACCGCGGCGACGCTTTTGCCTGAGGCAGTATACGGGCTGCCGGAGCTGTATCGGGACAGGATCAAGGATGCCGGATTAATAGCCAACCCCGGGTGTTATCCTACTACAGTTATCCTTGGGTGTGCCCCATTGATTAAAAGCGGGATAGTAAAACCAGAGATTGTGGTTGATTCAAAGTCAGGGATTAGCGGTGCCGGTAAAAAGCCCTCCCCAACCACCCATTTTGTCAATCGGTACGAAAATTTTACTGCATATAATATTGGCATACATCGGCACACCCCGGAAATGGAACAGGAGCTGTCCTTGCTGGCAGGCTCTGAGGTAAGGGTAATGTTTAGCCCGCACCTGATTCCTATTAATCGCGGCATGTTGAGTACCATGTACTTTGATGTTTTATCGGAAAAAAAGATAACCCAAGGTGAGTTGTCTTTGTTGTATCAGGAATTTTATCAAGATGAGCCGTTTGTCCGCATTCTGGATGAGATACCCCAGACAGCTGATGTCAGGGAGACTAATTACTGCGACATTTGGGCAAGGCTTGACGAGAGAACAAATAAGATAGTGATCGTATCCACGATTGATAACCTGACCAAGGGTGCATCCGGACAGGCTGTGCAGAATATGAATATTATGTATGGCTGGGATGAAACGCTGGGGCTGTAACACCCACACCATGATAAATCATGGTGCTAATCTCAACGAACCCATTACATTGCTGCTTAAATATTTACAATAGGAGGAAAAAACAACATGTGCCAGAGTCGCGATCCCATTCCATTTGTCAAGATGTGTGCCAGTGGCAATGATTTTATAGTCATAAACAACATGAATCAGGACATCCATATTGACCCTTTGGTAGTAAAAAAATGGTGTGATAGAAAACGAGGAATAGGTGCTGATGGGGTTCTTGTGCTGGAGCCATCGAGCCATGCCTCATTTAAGATGAGGATTATAAATGCAGATGGTTCAGAGGCAGAGATGTGCGGCAATGGGGCAAGGTGTATCTCTTTGTACGCCTATTTGAAGGGCATTGCTGCAAGTGTTATGAGGTTTGAAACCCTGGCCGGTATAATTAATGCCGAGGTAATCGAGGGGCAAATAAGGATACAACTTACTCAACCAACCAATATCCAGCTGAATATGAAGATTGATGATTGCCCGACTCTGCTTCACTATATCAACACCGGGGTTCCTCATGCCGTGCTTTTAGTAGATGCCGTAGAAACAACAGATGTGGTTACCATTGGTCGAAAACTTCGTTATTCCTCGGCATTCCAGCCAGCTGGTACAAATGTCAATTTTGTTGAGATAGTAGATGGCTCACACATTGTGGGTAGTACAGGCTTCCAGCCTGTATGCAGGCAAGATGCCTGCACTACTTTCATTAAGGTAAGAACATACGAACGCGGTGTTGAGGATGAAACCCTTGCTTGCGGCACAGGCTCATCTGCCTCTGCCTGTATCTGCACACTCCTTGGAATGGTCTCGTCACCTGTGAGGGTAATTACTAAGGGTGGAGAGGTTTTAACCATCTACATTGAGCAGGATGGGGATAATATAACCCGCCTCTTTCTGGAGGGTGAAGCGAGGGTTGTATTTGAAGGGAGGATCTCGCCATGAATATTCAAGCATCCCGCATCTTATTTGAAAAGGCAAAAAAATACATCCCTGGCGGGGTCAACAGCCCTGTTCGTGCCTTTAAGGCTGTGGGCGGTACTCCCCGATTTATTGAACGAGGGCATGGCTCAAAAATATTTGATGTAGACAGAAATTCATATATTGATTACATATGTTCATGGGGTGCAATTATTCTTGGTCACGCAGAAACTTGTGTGATTAGTGCTGTAAAAGATACCCTATCAAATGGTACGAGTTTTGGAGCAGCAACAGCATTGGAAGTGGAACTGGCTGAAACCATTGTGGATGCTGTTCCCGGCATAGAACAGGTGAGATTGGTTAGCTCTGGTACAGAAGCAGTCATGAGTGCCATCAGGCTTGCCAGGGGATATACTAATAGAAATCGAATAATCAAGTTTGAGGGGTGTTATCACGGACATGCAGACAGCATGTTGATTAAAGCCGGCTCCGGAGCAGCCACACTTGGTATGCCGGATAGCCTTGGTATACCAGCAGACATCGCCAAATATACAACAGTTGTTCCGTATAATGATATTGAGGCTGTAAAACAGGTGATGGATACAGATGTTGCGGCTATAATTGTTGAGCCTGTTTGCGGAAACATGGGTGTGGTGCTGCCTCAAAAAGGGTTTCTGGAAGGATTGCGGGAAATAACCACACAATATAACAGCCTGCTCATCTTTGATGAGGTGATCACTGGGTTCAGGCTTTCTTATGGCGGGGCACAACAGATTTATGGGGTTATCCCGGATATTACCTGTCTGGGCAAGATAATTGGAGGCGGTTTTCCAATAGGGGCATATGGCGGAAAAAGGGAGATTATGGAATATATTTCTCCGCTTGGAGGGGTATATCAGGCAGGAACGCTTTCCGGCAACCCGGTTGCAGTGCAGGCAGGATTGGTTACCCTTAAGATTTTGAGTGCTATTGGGGTATATGATTTCTTGGATGGACATGCTGTAAAACTTGTAAATGGAATACAAGAAGCAGCAAACAAGGCAAGCGTTGCTATTACCATTAATCGTATTGGCTCCATGTTTTCTGTATTTTTTACAAATACAGCTGTAACAAACTATTCAACAGCCGAGCAATCTGACAGCCAGAAATATGCTTCATTTTTCAATTCCATGCTGAATAATAACATCTACCTACCCCCATCGCGACTTGAGGCATGGTTTATAGGATTGGCACATACGCTTGAGAATATTGAACAAACCATAAGTGCAGCAGAAGAGGCATTCAAAAAATTATAAATAAAGGATATGACAGTTAGCAATGCCACAATTATCAGTAGTCACATGCTAAAGGTTGCGATTGCCTATTCTCACCGACAACCAAGTGATTACTGTTGTTTCCAAAAAATCCTTGACAAAAGTTAAAAAGTATAGTAATATTATTCCATGAGTAATGCTATGAAAAATATACCGTGGAAAACACAATTAAAAGCATATTTTATTACTGGATTCCTGACTATTGTACCAGTTATGGCTACTATCTTTTTAATGACAATAGCCATGAAGATTTTACTTAAGCTTCTTAGTAGTCCATTTCTTTTTTTATTAGAAACATTTTTTCATGTGAAAATCTCTGGGGCATGGCTGATATTATTTGATGTCATGGGTATTGGTTTTGGAATACTTTGTGTCTTGATAATCATTACCCTGATTGGTATTTTAACAGCCAACATCTTTGGACGGACAATTTTTGTTTGGTTTGAGACCTTTTTAATCAAGCTGCCCTTGATCAGTAATTTTTATGGGGCAATAAAACAGCTTATGGAGATCCTTTTTTCCAAGGGCAAAAACTCCTTTACCAGAGTAGTTTTGGTGGAATATCCAAGAAAAGGTGTGTTTTCTGTAGGTTTTATTACGGCAGAGAATAATCAGACCATTGGTGTCATTACTGGAGAAAGGATGGTTAATATTTATCTGCCCACAGCCTTAAATATTGCCTCTGGATTTATGCTCATTGTTCCGGCAAAGGATATTATTCCATTGGAGATAAGCGTTGAGGACGGCTTAAAGTTAGTTATCTCTGGTGGATTTATCTCTCCGGAAGTGGCAAATGGAAAGGGAACAGAATGAATAAAAATGAGTTGGGTACTTTGGTTGCTTCCAAAACAGGGCTTTCGACTAAGGATGTCTTGTTTATTATAGATTTAATCCTTGCTGCCATGAAAAATGGGTTGTGTACTGAAAAAAGGATAGAGCTAAGAGGGCTTGGCAGCTTTGAGGTCAGGGAAAGGGCACCACGAAAGGGAAGAATACTTGCTACAGGAGAGATGATTGATATTTCTAATTATAAAACGGTTGTCTTTGTCCCTGGTAAGCCTCTAAAAAAATTGGTAAACGAGTAATAAGTTAGTCATTGGTGGAAATTGGTAGTCGCAACTGCCAGAGGGGCTCCCTCTTTTAAGTTGTGTTATTTTACGCAGGTTAAAGCCTGCGACTACCACTAAAAAATAGTAAACGAGCGGCTGTAATTCAGTGGTAGAATGCAAGCTTCCCAAGCTTGACGTCGTGGGTTCGAGTCCCATCGGCCGCTCCATTTTTTTGTACAATTAACCGTAAAATAGGTCATGTGAGATGCAAACAAAGAACTATAATAAAAGAGTACCGCGGGACGCTTTTTGAGCATGTGTTTGGTTTGAGATATTCAAATCGGATTCATGTTCTTTAACAGCAGACTGTGTGAAAACTCAATTTCACGATAATTGCCCCCTACAGCATAAAGTAGTAAGCTTACGCAATACCACAATATGTTGTGGTATTGATGTCCAAATTCAAAGTTTTCACACAGTCTGACACCATGCATGGTATTCGTCAGTGAGTTTATCGTTAGACATAACAGTCAAAGGTGTTTCGATTAAAGAATATATTTTGTGCTCCTAAAGAATAAAAGATAGAAAAAATGACAAAAAACAGTGAATTTACTATGCCAACAGTATATATAGAATCAACAGTTATAAGCTATCATAATAGCAGACCAAGTCGCGATTTGATTGTTGCTGCACATCAAGAGTTAACTCGGGAGTGGTGGAAAAACATATTGCCAAAATGTTCACTTTTTATTTCACAATTCGTATTAGACGAAATCTCACGAGGTAACCCAAAGGCATCGGATAAAAGAATCAAATCTGTCGAAAGGCTGTTACGGAACTGATAATCGGTGCCAACACCCTACCATATGTAGTGTCTGCTGATGAAATTAGCACAACATACTGTATGCTCATAGTGCCGAATTCCTATTCCGTAACAGCCTGTCGAAAGAATACCTCTTTTGGAAGTAGTACAACCAATTGTCAATCTTGGACTTGAGTACTTTGATGCTATTGGAATTCCCGAGAAGGCAAGAACAGATGCTTTCCATATTGCAGTTGCTGTATATCACGGGCTTGACTATCTCGTAACATGGAATTGTACACATATCACTGGAGGACGAGTGCGAGGCATTGTTGAGAGAATCAATGACAAACATGGATTTGCTACTCCAATTATTTGTACACCAGAAGAACTTATGGAGGTATAACATGATAAAAGATCCTATTGTTGAAGAAGTTCGTAAAGTGCGACACCAGATAGAAGAGGAATTTGGGAGCAATGTTAAGAAACATATTGAGCATATTTGCAAGGAACAGAGAAAACATCCAGAAAGGCTTATTTCACGACAACCCCGAATGTTGAAATGCAAGAAAGTCGCATAAAAACTAATTATCGGTAATAGACCTTGAATATTGAATTCACAATAGTTCAGTAAACCAAAAGAAAAAGCCAGCAAATCAAAGCCTAACAAGAAAAATGAACCTGACGGAGCAGGTTATTTTTATGGATAACTGGTTTTTGTTTAGCAATGGGATTAGGCGTAATAGCTTATTTTATTACTCCAGAAAAGGAGGATTAATCATGGAGGCTATCTATATCATATTGGGAGGGTTGATCGTAATATGTCTTCCATTAGCTGTATATTTTGCTTATCAAGATAGAAAAGAAGCTAAGCTAAGCAGTCCATAATGACAAGGAACATTATCATGAACATAACCCACGAAAGGGTAGAATATATTGCTCAATTAGCCATGCTGGAGCTGACTGAAATAGAAAAAGGGATGTATGCCCGACAGTTGACAGACATCCTGACCCATGTGTCATTGATGAGTGAATTGGACACATCTAATATCCTGCCCACATCTCATCCCATACCTATGGAAAATATATTCCGTGAGGATTTTCTTTCCACTGCCAAAGATTCTGATTCATCAAATATAAATGCTTTAGCCAATGCTCCGCAGCAAAGGGATGGTTATTTTGTTGTCCCCAGTGTGATGGAATAAGCGTTCAGCTATCAGCTATCAGCAGTCAGTTAAGAGCAAGAAACAATGGGTAAATGTAATCGTAAATTTTAATTTGCAGTGAGATTTTAGCTGACGGCTGAACGCTTACCTGAGGAGTATCAATGGAATTATATAAGCTTACCGCACAACAAATCCAGAAATTACTTAGGTCCAGACAGGTTAGCTGTCTGGAAGTAACTAAAAGTGTGATTGCCCGAATTGAAGAAACAGAGCCAAATATTCATGCCTATATTGCGACTACCTTTGAGCAGGCAATGGAGCAAGCCATTCGAGTAGATGAAAAGATATTGCGAGGTGAAGAATTACCACCATTAGCTGGTATTCCTGTTGCCATCAAGGATAATATCTGTACCAAATCCATTCCAACCACCTGTGCATCCAAAATTATTAATGGGTTTAAGCCGGCTTACGATGCCACGGTTATCGAAAGGCTGAAAAAGGCAAATATGGTAATTATTGGAAAAACCAATATGGATGAGTTTGCCATGGGTTCGTCTACAGAAAATTCAGCCTTTGGACCAACCCATAATCCATGGGATTTGCAAAGGGCACCTGGCGGCTCAAGCGGTGGTTCAGCCGCAGTGGTTGCATCTTGCGAAGCAACCCTTGCCATAGGTTCAGATACAGGCGGCTCTATTCGTCAGCCTGCATCCTTTTGCGGGGTAGTGGGGATGAAGCCTACATACGGGTTGATTTCTCGATATGGATTGATTGCCTTTGCCTCATCCCTTGATCAAATAGGTCCATTGTCTAAGGATGTCAGGGATTGTGCCTTGTTGCTAAATGTATTAGCCGGCTATGACCCAAAGGATTCTACATCAATAAATATTGACCTGCCTGATTATACCAAATTTTTAACTACTGATATTGCCGGCATGAAGATCGGCATCCCTAAAGAATACTTTTGTGAGGGATTAGATCCTGGTGTGGAAAAGAGGATACAAGAGTCCATCGCCGTGTTTTCAGGACTTGGGGCAGAATGTGTGGATATATCTTTGCCCCATACCAAATATGCAATAGCTGTTTATTACATCCTTGCTACCTCTGAAGCAAGCTCAAACCTTGCCAGATATGATGGTGTCCAATATGGATACCGGGCAGAGGAAGCAGAGAACCTCCTTGATATGTATAGACTTACCAGATCAAATGGCTTTGGTGCAGAGGTAAAAAGAAGGATAATGCTGGGCACCTATGCCCTTTCCTCAGGCTATTATGATGCCTATTATCTTCAGGCACAAAGGGTGCGAACCCTGATAAAGAATGATTTTGAGGAAGGGTTTAAGAAATGTGATATCATCCTTACCCCAACCTCGCCAACAGTTGCCTTTAAGCTCGGGGAAAAGATAGATGATCCGCTCAAGATGTATATTTCAGACATTTTTACTATCTCAGCCAATCTGGCCGGCATACCCGGTATCTCTGTCCCCTGTGGCTTGAGTGATGGCTTGCCAGTAGGGCTGCAGCTCTTAGGTCCTGTATTTGGAGAGGGGAAAATATTGCAGGCTGCGTATTCCTATGAAGTAGGTACAGACCTATGTGTCTGCCCAATTGCATGAGGTTGCGTATGCCTATGAAGTAGGGGCAGACCTATGTGTCTGCCCAATTGTATGAGGTTGCGTATGCCTATGAAAAAAAGGAGGTAACTATTCAGCTATACAAATGTGTAAGATAAGGGGAAATGGGGAAAAGGGAGAATTGGAGAAAAAATCTTAATCTCTTTCTCTGATTCAAAAAACAATTCTTGTAATTTTATCAGTTAATTCTTCTTTTCTCCATTT
>JAHIZN010000245.1 GCA_018814245.1 bacterium | reverse complement strand
TAAGCGAAAAAAAGAAGTTTTATTTACCCATCAGTGTTGGGGGCCTTGGAGTGCATTTCATTCGCCTCTGGATACTAATGATATGTTTAGTGCCTTTGCTGAAACCGCAAAGAAGATGCTTGAGATTAGATTCATAATAAAAGTTCACCCTCTGGTGAATCATCCTACTCATGAATGGCCTGGAAGATCCAAAGAAATTATGGATTGGGTAATATCTCAGAATCTCTCCAATTTAAGCGTTTCACCCCTCAATTCATCCATGTCTGAGGTATTCCCGAGCGTAGATATAGTTGTAACATATTATTCTTTGACTGCAGTTGAGGCCTTAATGCAAGGAAAGCTAGTTATCATGATGAACCTGACAAAGAAGAGAGATTTATTCCCTGAGTTAATTGAGTATGGAGTTGCTCTGTGTGCTCGAAAGAGTTCAGAGCTTGCCGAATGTATTACTCGATTACTAACGGACGGTGATTTGGTTCGAAAGATGCAAGAAGCCAGATCAAGATTTATTGCAGATGTGTTCGCACCCCCAAAAAATGTAGAAGATGAACTGCTTGCTATAATTAAGAACGGGTGACTCCTTTGTTTTAAAGAAAGGTTTTAAAAATGAGTAATGAGTTTTTGAAGGATCAAAATATACATGTAAGACAGATTATGACTTCTTCCGGGCATCCTTTGCCATTACCTCTTTGGAAAGAGGATGAAATATTTCAATCTATAATGGAGGAGCTCAAATCTAATACAATGGTTGATTTGATAAGATGTTTTATGCTGTATCAGTTGGCAATTCAGGCGGCTCCAATACCCGGGAATGTAGCAGAAGTGGGTGTTTGGAAAGGAGGGACAGCTAAATTATTAGAAATAGCCTTTGAGTCCAGGGGCTGCAAAAAGAATATACATTTATTTGATACCTTTTCGGGGTTGCCGGAGATAAGCGCTGATCAAGACAGACATTTTCATAAAAAAGGGGATTTTAATGATGCAAGCTTGGACTATGTTCGCACTCTTTTTCAAAACAGTCATAACATACATATCTATCCTGGAATATTTCCGGAATCAGCTAAAGCTTTGAGATCGGCTGGATTTTGCTTTGTACATATTGATGTTGATCTGTATAAATCCGCCTTAGATGCATGCAGCTTCTTCTACGAGAAGCTTGCCCCAGGTGGAATTATGGCATTTGATGACTATGGATTTCCAACTTGTCCTGGCGTAAAAACTGCTGTTGATGAATTCTTCTCAAGAGATCATCGGGAGAGACCAATATACTTACCTACAGGACAATGTATTATTTTAAAAAGATAAGAAATGAGATATGAATGTCAAAGAAGTTCAAAAGATATTAATAATTAGATCGGCACGGATAGAGCTTTTAAAAAAGGCAGTAGAACTTTTGCGAAATAAATTTCAAGAGGCAAAAATTTCTGTTTTAGCTCAGCCGATAGTGGAAAAGGAACTGGAAGATAACTACCTTATTAATGAGGTTATTGTATATAGTGGAGGATTCCTTGATGTCTTTAAGATTGGTAAGGGGTTGTTAAATAAATTGAGGAAGGAAAGATTTGATTTAGTGGTTATTTTATATAACAACATAACAGGCAAAGGCTATTTTCACTTACATATTATTTCCTTTCTAATTGCCCCTATAAGTATATTTATTTATGATATTGAAGAGAATTATTATAAGTTAAGATTTCTTAGGTTGTTTTGTAAGCAGACATTGCTATATCTTGTTTTTTACCCAATTCTCTTTATTCTATTTATCTTGGGCTATATATTTGTCTTCTTGCCTGGCTGGACTTTAATTAAGATGAAGATATTTATTAAGTCTAAAGGGGGCAAGTAGTTTCCATTGCTCCAGGAGTAACCTCGTCTGACATAAGATTGCAAAAAATGTCGTTCGGGAGATTGTGAAAAAGGAAATGTCTTACTGATGCCTACAACAACATCTGTTTGTGCTATTATTCCGGCACGTGGTGGATCAAAAGGAATCCCACGTAAGAATATCGTGTCCTTAGCCGGCAAACCACTGCTTGCTTATTCAATCGAACACGCGCACGCATCAAATTACATCGAGCGTGTGATTGTTTCAACGGACGATGATGAAATAGCCCAAGTGGCGAGTTCGTGGAGTGCAGAAGTACCTTTTATTCGGCCGGCAGAGTTGGCTGGAGATGAAGTTCTTGATCTGCCGGTTTTTGAACACTCACTGACTTGGTTGAGAGATCATGAAAATTATATACCTGAAATCGTGGTTCATTTACGGCCAACATCTCCGTTGCGCAAGGCAAGTCATATTGACGAAGCAATTGAGATGCTAATAGCAAACTTCAAAGCAGATTCTGTTAGGTCTGTGTCTGTGCCATCGCAACATCCATACAGAATGTTTGCTGCCGATGAAGACGGGTTCTTATACCCGTTGCTGAAAACTAAATACAAAGAGCCGTATCTTTTGCGTCGCCAGGAGTTGCCGCTGGTTTATTGGTACAACTGTATCATAGATGTTACCAGGTATAGAACTATATTTGATAAGAACTCAATGACCGGGGATTACATTTTACCCTACATTATGGACAGTAAATTCGTGGTAGATATTGATGGTCCGGATGACTTGTTGGTCGCTGAAGTTAAGATCAAGCTGCTGTGAGTTTAGTGTGGGCTATGATATACCTGAACATATCTGGTAGGAAAAAATGGGAACAGATACACCGGGACGGTTCACTTTAGTGTGAAAGCTTGCGGATAATCGTAAGTGTTCACAGAATGCTGAAATTAGAAATTGGGCATTCAAACTTCATCTCTTTCCCTAATTTCCAATTTCCAATTTCAAGCCGTGAACGGCTACAAGAAATCACAGGAAAAACGATGAAAATGAACCGTCCCGATACACCTTTAAATTTACTAATCGTTGGGGCAGGTATGTATGCCTGTGGTGCAGGAACTAATGGGTTC
>JAHIZN010000244.1 GCA_018814245.1 bacterium | reverse complement strand
TCGAAGGGAAGATTACAGGGTTATCATTCCTAAGGGGATAAGTTGTATTATCCTCATATTTTTCTAATCCCTATATCTCCTTATCTCCTCCATAATCCCCCACATCTCCTTTTCTTACACTACCTGAACGGTTACAAAAATTGTTAGCCCCTCCGCAACTATTCAGTCAATTCTTTATGGTATCAGAGATAGTGGTATTCTCCTGTCACCTGCTGACACATGCAAGAGGCGACCACAATGATCGCAGCTACAAGTCTCTATGAATAACCGTAGCTGCAGGGTGCCAGGGGTGCTACCACCTTGTCCCTGCTGCCTTGATTAGTTTGTTTTGTTACAATGCCTTGCCTCTGCGGACTCTGCGAAAACTTTGCGATCTTTGCGTGCCAAAATGAGAATTGCTCTTCTAACAAAAATTAGCTTGACAAAATAGGAATAATGCAGTATCATAAAGTAAACATTTCGGCAGTTGACAGCTAAACAATTACTATACATTTGGAGGGAAAAAATGGAATTAGCAGAGAAGCAAAAGGCATTACAGCTTGCTTTGTCTCAGATCGAAAAACAGTTTGGACGAGGCTCAATCATGAGATTGGGCGAAGAAGGGGCAAGTGTAAGAATACCTGCTATCCCTACAGGTGCTATTTCCCTTGATATAGCTATTGGTATTGGCGGTGTCCCAAGGGGAAGGGTTATTGAGATCTTTGGGCAGGAATCATCAGGGAAGACATCGCTAACACTGCAAATTATTGCTCAGGCACAAAAAACTGGCGGAATTGCTGCCTTTATTGATGCTGAACATGCCCTTGACCCATCTTATGCCAAAAAATTAGGGGTTGATGTTGAGAACCTCCTTGTCTCTCAGCCAGATACAGGGGAGCAGGCATTGGAAATAGCAGAAACCCTTGTTCGTTCTGCAGCAGTGGATGTTGTTGTTATTGATTCTGTGGCTGCCCTTGTTCCCAAGGCAGAGTTAGAAGGGAATATGGGCGATTCTCACATGGGTCTGCAAGCCAGATTGATGTCTCAAGGATTACGAAAACTTACATCTTCAGTATCTAAATCAAAAACAACAGTGATATTTATCAATCAGTTGCGAGAAAAGATAGGGGTAATGTTTGGCTCACCAGAAACAACTCCGGGTGGTAAAGCACTTAAGTTTTATGCCTCTTTAAGGCTGGACATGAGACGAATCAACTCTATTATGCAGGGTGATACAGCCATTGGCAATCGTGTAAGGGTTAAAGTGGTAAAGAATAAGGTTGCTCCTCCATTTAAGCAGGTAGAATTTGATATGTTGTATGATTCTGGTATCTCTAAGGAAGGGTGTCTCCTGGATATGGGAGTATCGCATGGAATTGTACAGCAAAGTGGGACATGGTTTTCCTACGGTGATGTAAGGCTTGGTCAAGGTAGGGAAAACGCTAAGGAATTTTTTAGATCAAATCCAAAAGAGGCAGCAGAGGTTGAGAGAAAGATACGGGAAAAGACCGGATTGATAGCGGCAGATGCTACAACTACTTAAGGAAGTTTAACACAAATGTAATGCAATGAGAATAAGGGTGGATATTTGGGCAGGGACAAGCCCTGCAGCTACGATGTGATCGATTGTTGTGTGTGGGAATCTTTGTAGCTGTAACCTGCCAGAGGTGATATCTTCTTGTAGTCACTGTTATTAGCAGGGACAAGCCCTGCAGCTACAATTACCGGCTGCCTGAATGGTTGCGAGAATTCAAACTATCCGACTATCCAACTAACTATCCGACAACATATCCGCTGACAAAGCTCCTGAGCAGCTTCGTCTTCTCCCCTTGCCACAAACCCTGTAGTTGTTAAGGGTGATGATGTGGGGACAAAATCAATGGAATCCTCAAACACCTTCTTCTCCATCACCTCATTTGAGCGATTCAGCATGGTCATCTCTATCTTTATGGAAAGCCTATACCTATTAATATAATCCTCACCATAAGAAATGGGAGACCTTTCGTAAGAGATGACCCTCCCCTTAATCGTTATGTCCGGTGGTTGCAGGGGCGAATAATTATTCGCCCCTGCAACATCAATTTGTCCATCATAAACAATTTCCTTGATAAGCAGATTGGTAAACACCTCTTCAAGCCCATATTGATGACTTTCATTGGTGAACATGGGCACAGAGCATACAGTAGGGGCAGACCTATGTGTCTGCCCTGATAAACTATGTGTCTGCCCTGTTAAACTATGTGTCTGCCCTGATAAGCAGTCAGCAGCAGGCAGGAGGCAGGTCGAGACAGCATCCTTCTTAATAGACATGACTGCCACATCCTTTTGTGGAATATGCTTACAGGATACTATAAATACAACCAACAAACTGCAAATCAACAACCCTTTCCAATTTTCGATCTTTTTATCCATTCTTCCTCCTTCTGCCTGTTTATCAAGGCAGACAGACTGCTTATCAGGGCAGACACATAGGTTATTAGGGCAGACACATAGGTCTGCCCCTACATCTCCCCCCAATTCTTCCCATAACTAACATCCACCTTTAATGGTACAGAAATTTCGGCTGCATGTTCCATACATTCCCTGACCAGATTAGCTGTCTCTTTGATACTGTCTTGTTCTACCTCAAGCACCAGCTCATCATGTACCTGCAGCAGCAGCTTAACCCTTTTGTTATCAATCTGCTCTGATACCTTGAGCATAGCTATTTTCATCAAATCAGCAGCACTGCCCTGAATAGGCATATTAATCGCTGCCCGTTGTCCAAACTCACGAATGTTTTTGTTCCCACTCTTTATCTCAGTGATATACCGCTTTCTTCCCCAGAGGGTTGTGACGAATCCATCCCTTGAAACCTGTTCTATGGTTGAATCCATGTATTTCTTTACGCTGCTGTGGATACTGAAGTATTTATCTATCATTTCCTGTGCCTTTTTGGGTGGGATCTTTAATTCCTGACTCAATCCATAGGCACTCATGCCATAGATGATACCAAAATTAACCACCTTGGCTGTCCTCCGCATATCCGGAGTAACCATGGACAGGGTACAATCATAGATACTTGCTGCGGTCTGGCTGTGAATATCCCTGTCATGGATAAAGGCATCCAATAGATGTGCATCTCTCGTAATATGGGCTAATATCCGCAACTCTATCTGGGAGTAATCGGCTGAGAGCAACAAACAGCCTTGCTCAGGAATAAATGCCCTTCTGATACCCTTACCCAATTCAGTCCGAGAGGTAGCACCTCTGGCAATAGGGATATTTTGCAGGTTAGGATTGCTTGAGGATAGCCTGCCTGTGGTTGTAACTGCTTGATTATAGGTCGTATGCACCCGACTATTTATTGGGTCAACCAACTCAAAAAGGCTGTCAACATAGGTTGACTTTAGCTTGGCTACCTCTCGATATTCTAATATTTTACCGGGCAAAAGATGATATGGAAGCAATTCATTCAAGGTATCCTCATCTGTAGCATACCCTGTCTTGGTCTTTTTTATTACCGGAAGCTGCATCTTTTCAAACAGGATAACCCCTACCTGCTTTGGGGAATTGATGTTAAATTCTGAATCACTAAGATTGAATATTTCCCTTTCCAATTCCTTAATCTTTATCCCCAATTCAAGTGAAAGCTGCCTGAGATAGGGTAGATCAACCTGTATCCCATTTATTTCCATTTGGGCAAGGGCAATGGCTGACGGCATCTCAATATCCTGAAATAGTTGAGTAAGCCCATTTTCCTCTAATTCTGCAGTAAGAACACTACTCAACCGATAGATTATATCTGCATCCGCTGCATTTTTTTCCATAGCCTCACTCAGAGGAGATAACACCTCTGGCAGAGGCAGCGGCTTGGTTATTCCCATATAATTAAAGGCAATGGATTCGAGGTCATGCTTTGCCGAGGGATTAAGCAGATAAGAGGCAAGCATGGTATCAAACCCTATGCCTGATAACTCGATTCCCTCTTGATGCAAGGCAATGATTGCGGATTTGACATCATGCCCATACTTTTTGATGGCTGCATCCTCTAAGACAGGACGCAGTATGTTTAATGCTTCTTCATTGGACAAACACATAGGTTTGCAAAAACAGGGCGAACACATAGGTTCGCCCCTACCAGTTGAAAAAAGGTGCTGGCGTGAAAGGGGGATATAAAATGCAAGTCTGGGTTCATAGCTAATGGCAATACCCGTGAGTTTGGAGGTAGCACCTCTGGCAGAGGCAGCACCCCTGACAACTGTCGATTCCTGACCATTGCCCCCTGTTTTAATACTAATGGCAACAGCCTGTTGACCACGCAGGGTATCAACAAGTTGGATAAGCTGTTCAGAAGAGGTGATTGTTTGGCAACTTGTGTTTTCTTTTCCCTCTTTTTTCTCCAATCCCAGTTCCCTAAGAATGCTCTTGAATTCCAGCTCTGAGAACAGGTCAGACAATTTCTCCCTGTCCATATCCTGCAGCCTGTAATCATCCAATCTTATATCCAGAGGCACATCGGTTTTTAATAAGGCAAGATGTTTAGACAAAAGGGCAATATCCCTTGCCCCTTTAAGCTTATTCCTTATTTTTTCCGGGATACGCTCAAGATTGTCAAAAATCTCCTCTACATGCCCAAATTTCTGAACAAGCACTTGGGCTGTTTTTTCACCAATACCAGAAACACCATGGATATTATCAACAGTATCACCAGCAAGTCCAAGAATATCTGCCACATATTCAGGCAGGACACCGAACTTTTCGACAACATCCTTCTGGTGATAGACAATAACATCAGTGATATTCTTTTTTGAGGTTTGGACAAATATTCTTTCACTGACCATCTGAAGAATATCCTTGTCCCCGCTAACGATGACAACCTCATCAACCATATCCTGGCATTTTACAGCTATGGTTGCCATGATATCGTCTGCCTCATAGCCTTCTAAGCTGATAACAGGGATATTAAAGCCATTGATTACTTGTTTAATCAATTCCATCTGGGAACGCATATCATCAGGCATGGGTTTTCTTGTGGCTTTATATTCAGAATATTGCTTATGCCTGAAGGTAGGGGCAGGGGTATCAAAGACAACTATCATATGGTTTGCATTCTCATCTGCCAAGGGTGGTGCTGCATCCGTCAGGGGTGCTACCTCTGCCAGATGTGCTACATCCCGAAGCAGCTTCAGGAGCATATTTGTAAATCCATAAACAGCATTGGTTGGGATGCCCTTGGATGTGGATAATGTTTTAACAGCATAGTATGCCCGATACGCCATGTTGTGGCCATCAATTATAAAAAGTTGATTCATATATACAGGTCTCCTTATCGCTTTGTTATCATTTTGAATGCACCTTGGTATCAGAATTATCCTTACGCAGAGCTTCATCCGCCGGAAAATAGCGGATGTCTGGGTCAAGGATGGCATATGGCGATTCAGGGAAGTTGGGCTGTAATGCCATTATTTGTCCCTCGCTTCAAGGCGTTTGATTCTTAAGTCGTCTGTCAGAAGTTTCATCTGATGAATTGCTATTTGGTTTAATTTGCGTAGCCGCTCTGCCTGCGGCGTCTTTTCCTGGATGAAAAGGGCATTCAGATTCTCAAGATTGGACAAGCACACGAGCTGCGACACATCCGCGTCGTCCCGGATATTGCCCTTCCTGCCCGGATTCTTGTCTTGCCAGTCCTTCGCCGTCATACCGAAGAGGGCCATGTTCAGGACATCTGCCTCCGTGGCATAAATCATGTTCACTTGGCGTGCAATCAGTTCCGGCGGTATAAGGTTCTCCTTGATCGCGTCGGTGTGGATCCGGTAGTTGATTTTGGCCAGGTTGCGCCGGATGTCCCAGCCAAGCTGCTTGTGCTCTTCGTCCTTGAGTCGCTGAAATTCCTTGATGAGATAGAGTTTGAATTGTGGCGAAATCCATGAGGCGAACTCAAAGGCGATGTCTTTGTGAGCAAAGGTGCCTCCATACCGGCCGGATTTCGAGATAAGCCCGATGGCATGAGTGGATTCGATCCATCGCTGAGGCGACAACACAAAATGGTTTGCTCCAGCCTCATTTCTAAACTGGTCGAATTCGACCAGTTTGAAGTCGGCGTTATTCAATTGCTCCCAGAGCCCCAGAAACTCGATAGTGCTTCGGCTGCGCATCCAATTCTTGACAATGTCAGCGGGCGCATCGCTGTTCCTGTATTTTGCAATATCAGTCAGCGAGATGTAATCCTGTCGCTCTCTGGAAATGATCGTGATTTCCTTGCCTTGAACATCAATTTTATCCGCCATGTTTGTCTCCTTTCCGCGTATCGGATTCCCTTGATTCTGAAAAACGGCAATTGGCCTATCCAATCCCATCGAATTCGATGGGATTAAAACCAATGAACAGCCTCAGCCCTTTTTCTCTCCCACGCTCACCTCAACAATCGTCATCGTATCATTGCCAAAGATGTCCACCACCTTGACCACCAGCTTACGCCGCCCCGGCTGGCATTCGTGAAAAATACTGACGAGTTCCAGCGAGCAGTCT
Source organism: bacterium (assembly GCA_018814245.1). GTDB lineage: Bacteria > UBA9089 > CG2-30-40-21 > CG2-30-40-21 > CG2-30-40-21 > CG2-30-40-21. The sequence continues at coordinate 1,496 of JAHIZN010000244.1, read as the reverse complement.
TTCTTGGTGCGAAAGGACTGCCACTCATTTTCAAAGATGTAATCACCTGTCCAGCACTCTTCCCATTCGCCGCTTGATGTCAGACAATGAGCGTAATGTAGTTAGAATTCAGAATTCAGAATTAAATCAGGGCAACGCAACTGTTCATGGTAATCTGCTTTAACGGGTAAATCCAGCGAAAATAACCGCATAAATTACGCAGATTCTTTTATTCTGACTCCTGTATTCTGAATTCTGTATTCTTCCTATTTTGTGCCCTTATGCCTGCTCTGTATCACCTCATATCCTGCCTCAATAACCCCCCTGAATTCTGGCGATATGGCGTACCAGTCCAACACATCCACACGAAAGGGTAAATCAGATTCAGAAAAGGCTTCTTTTATATTTTCAATCAGTCGCCAGTCTAATCTTGTATCGCCGACTATGGCAAGATCAAGGTCAGAATAATTCCTTGCCGTTCCCCTGCAACGCGAGCCAAAGGCACGCACCTCGCAGTCAGCAACATGCTTTTGTAAAATTTCTTCAATAATGCGTAATTGTTCATCAGCTGTATCAATCATTTCGTACCTCTAATCTGATCAGGAAGTCCTTTGCCTCTGGCAGGAATTTTACTGCTGCTTGATATACCTCTTCAGCAATATTTTCATCATAGGCATGAGAGGTTCTATTGCGGGCTTTGTGGTATTCCATCCACCCCTCTACATCAACTATCAGTCGATTTTCAGCACTCAAGCGAAAAAGTTCTCTCCGTGTAACACCATCAACAACCCCTGTGCTGATATTTTCTTCAATCCACCGTTTCATAAATTTCCAGCAGAGTTCATAAGTAAATTCAAATTTTTGTATAACCCCAGCCTTTATTACCTCTGTTTCTTCCTCATCAATGTTTTCTAAAATCAATCTTTTATCTGCAAATTTTAATGCCCGTTCCATTGAAGCAATTGCATTGCAAAGACTATTGATAACAAGTTTCATCGTTTTCTCCTTACACCATCATAGGCTTGTCCCTGCTTATTGGGCGGCCACAAGGGTCGCAGATACAAGACCTACCCTTGCCAAAGGTAGACAGGTTGGTAACTATTCAGCTATCCAGATGTGTAAGATAAGGAGAAATGGAGAAAAGGGAGAATTGGTGAGAATACAGAATTAAGAATATTCTGACTCCTATTAATTTTCCCCATTTCCCCATCTTCCCCTTTTCTCCTTTATTACACATCTGAATAGTTACACAGGTTGTATCATTTGCTGCCCCATGGCAAACAGCTTTGAACCATAACATATTATACCCTAAACAATATAAATAGTCAACCATCTTTTTCGGCTACAAATATTCGATAAAACAAAATTGGAGGTAACTACTCAGCTATTGTTATTTCATACACATTTCGAATCAGTCAGAAATCGTAACTATTCAGATGTGTAATGAAGGAGAAATGGGAAAAGGGAGAAATGGAGAAAAGAAGAATTAACTGATAAAATTGACAATTTCAGATAAC
>JAHIZN010000243.1 GCA_018814245.1 bacterium | reverse complement strand
TGGTAATGATGATTGATTTTGAGGTTAGCACCATGATTTATCATGGTGGTAATGATGATTGATTTTGAGGTTAGCACCATGATTTATCATGGTGGTAATGATGATTGATTTTGAGGTTAGCACCATGATTTATCATGGTGGCATTGTTGTTCGCAAGGGGAATATAAAATATGATGATTACTATCAAGGGATTTATCGAGACATCCATGCTTGACTGGGAAGGGAAAATAGTCTCAACCCTGTACCTTCCTCACTGTAACCTCAGGTGCCCATACTGTCATAATTCTGGACTGATACTCAATCCGGAACAATATAAAACCATCCCATTTGAGACAATACGGGATTATTTGATCAAACAGCAAGGCTGGATTGACGGGGTTTGTCTGTCTGGCGGTGAGCCGTGTATGTATGAGGATTTGCCGGATTTTATCAAAAGACTTCGGGATGAGAGTGTTTTGATAAAGCTGGATACCAATGGCAGCTTTCCTGAGATGTTACAGAGACTACTGGATATGAAGTTGATTGATTACATTGCCATGGACATCAAGTCACCACTAGATACCTATGCCCAAATGACCGGGATAAATGATGAAAAAATAGGTGAAAGGATTAAGCAAAGCATCAGAATTGTCATGGATTCAAGGGTTGACTATGAATTTCGGACAACGGTTGTGCCATTCCTTCATACCAAAGAGATCCTTGTAACCATGGCAGAGTCAATAAAGGGTGCCTCAAAATATGCCCTGCAATCCTTTGTGCCCCGTGATCCCATTGACCATGAATACTTGAAGATAACGCCCTTTACAGATGATCAGATGCGGGATATGCAGCATGCTGTTTTACCATATGTTCAGAGATGTGTGGTGAGAGGAGGAAATTAAAAATTATGAATTATGAATTAAAAATTGGAGAAGAAGAGTTAATCGGGAATGGAATAGAGTTTATAATTTTCAGTCTCATAATTTTTAATTTTCTGGTATTTCTTCTTCCCTCTCCTCATTTTTAATTTTTAATTCATAATTTTTAATTTTAGAGGTGGCTATGAATTCTGCACTGCAATACATTTATGGACCCGTGTCTTCATGGAGATTAGGTGTTTCTTTGGGCATAGACCTGCTTTCACGGACAGAAAAGGCAGAAAAAATATGTACCTTTGATTGCACCTATTGTCAGATTGGAAGGGCTGCTGCCATAGCTGCAAACAGATATATATATATCCCTACCCAGAAAATTGTCGAAGAATTAAAGAAATTGCCTGAGGTCAGGATAGATTACCTCACCTTTTCCGGCAGGGGTGAGCCGAGCATGGCAAGGAATCTTGGGGAGACAATCGAGACGGTCAGAACCATCATGGCAAAACCTGTAGCCGTCCTGACCAATGCTACACTTCTGGACAGGGATGATGTGATACAGGAATTGGCTCTGGCAGATGTAGTAGTAGCTAAGCTGGATGCATGGTCGCAAGAGTCGCTTGACTTAATAAATAATCCTGTAGCAGGGATTACCTTTGAAGGAATTTATAAGGGAATAAAGCGATTTAGACAAAAATATCATGGCAGATTAGCCATCCAGATGATGTTTATGCAGGAGAATAAAGAAGCAGCAAGAAAAATGGCAGATCTTGCGTTTGAGATAAATCCTGATGAGGTACAAATAAATACACCCTTGCGGACATGTGAGGTCTCCCCCTTGTCCCAAGAAGAAATCTTCAAGATAAAGGGGTGTTTTCAGGGATTAAAGACAATATCAGCCTATGATACAGAACACACTGGTGATGAACCAATAAGCATTGAGGATACTGCAAGAAGAAGAGGGGGAAAATTTAATAAAATATGCAAAAAGAAGCCAAAGCCAGAATTAAAATAAACGAATTGTTTCAAATCGCCGGCTGGAGATTTTTTGATGACGAAAAGAGCAAAACAAATATTGTTTTGGAAATAATGCCACCTGTGCGGTTGTGGATAATTGCATCAAGCCTCGTTAGTCAGGTAGCTATTGCAACGAGAAGAGGTATCACCTCTGGCAGAGAAAGAACCACAAAGGGTGTAAATATTGGTGGTGTCCTTAAAATCTCCCTATCTCCCTATTTCTCTATCCCCCTATCCCCTCGCGAAACAAGAGTAATTGCAAATGAGAAAAGTCTGACAAGGGACAGAGTCTCTTATGATTTACACCCTTTGTGGTTCTTTCCCTGTATTTGCGTACTATTGTTATATTTCTGTGGATTAATGCAACAACCGCACAGGTTGAAAGATTTTAGAGAGTTAAATGGCTGGCGCGAGGTCGTGCCGGAATATATCAAGGACTATGTTTCAATTAACACTTTTATGTAGGAAAAAATATGAAATATAATAAATCTCAAATTATCATTTATAAATCTGAAAACGGACAAACAAAAGTTGAAGTTCGTTTTGAAAATGAAACCGTTTGGCTCACACAGTCAACATTAGCCGAACTTTTTCAAACGACCAAGCAAAATATCAGTCAGCATATCAAAAATATCTTTAATGAAGGTGAATTGCAGCAGAATTCAGTTGTAAAGGATTTCTTGACAACTGCCATAGACGGCAAGAATTATACAACAAATTATTATAATCTTGATCTTATTATTTCTGTTGGATATCGCGTTAAAAGCAGTATCGCAACCGCGTTTCGCCAATGGGCAACGATGAGATTACGAGAATATATCGTCAAGGGTTTTATTTTGGATGATGAACGGTTGAAAAATCCTGATTTACCTTTTGATTATTTTGAAGAATTGCTTAAGCGGATTCAAGATATTCGCACTTCCGAAAAAAGATTTTACCGAAAAATCACGGATATTTACGCAACGAGTACAGACTATGACCCTACGGATGAAATGAGCATTCTCTTTTTTCAAACAGTACAAAATAAACTCCATTGGGCGATTACCGGAAAAACTGCTGCGGAAATTGTGAGCGAGCGAGCCAACAGTAGGAAGCCAAATATGGGGCTCACTAATTGGCGCGGAGTAAAGCCACGAAAAGATGAGGTGGCGATTGCCAAAAATTATCTTGAAGAGCCTGAGCTTGCCGCTCTCAATAATTTGGTGGAACAATATCTTGTTTTTGCCGAAGGACAAGCGATGCGACGGGTTCCAATGCAAATGAAGGATTGGATTACAAAACTTAATGGATTTTTAACACTTAATGATCGTGATATTTTGAATAATGCAGGGAAGGTCTCGCATGAAATGGCAAAAGAATTAGCAGAAAAAGAATATGATGAATATTGCAAAAAAAGCTTAAAAGTGCCAAGCAAAGCGGATAAAGATTTTGAGGCATTCGCAAATAAAGCAGTTAAACTTGTTAGTAAAGGCAAAAATGAGAAATATGCTTAATCAAGAAACAAAACGAAAAATTGACTCGTGCAGACAGATTTCCACCTGTGCGGTTGTGGATAATTGCATCAAGCCTCGTTAGTCAGTAGCTATTGCAACTCGTGTTCATTACAGAATTGATTTGTTAACCAGGAGGTATTCTCAAGATAATGAAAAAGATTGTTCTGCTGCATATCTGCTGCGGGGTATGTGCAAGCTCTGTTGTTGAGAGGTTAAGGAGTGATGGGTTTGAGGTGGTTGGGTTTTTCTATAATCCTAATATCTATCCATCCCAAGAGTACCAGAGGCGATTAGATACGGTTGCCGTTGTTGCAAAACACCTCAATCTTCAACTGATTGAGGGTGAATATGACCCTCATCACTGGCTTTCTCTAACCAAAGGGATGGAGAAAGAGCCTGAGGCTGGGGCAAGGTGTGAGGTTTGCTTTCAGATGAGGCTGGAGGAGGCATACAGGAAATCCATGGAATTGAGTGTGCCCTATTTTACTACTACGCTTACGGTTAGTTCGCACAAGGATGCCTTGATTATAAATAGAATAGGCAGTGAAATAGATGACAAGGCATTCCTGTTGTATGATTTCAAGAAACAGAATGGGTTTAAGAAGGCAATGGAATTCTCCAGACAGCACTTGCTTTATCGGCAGCAGTATTGTGGGTGTGTGTATGGTATGAAATTGCAGGTTGAAGGTTGAAAGTTTATCAATACGAGGAGGTACAAGTAAAATTATGAATTATGAATTATTAATTATGAATTAAGAGTAAGAAGGTTACTACTACATTTTGACATTAATTTCTGATAGTTTAATGGTAACTATTCAGATGTGTAATAAAGGAGAAAAGGGGAAGATGGAGAAGTGGGGAAGATTAATAGGAGTC
>JAHIZN010000242.1 GCA_018814245.1 bacterium | reverse complement strand
ATTTCTGATAGTTTAATGGTAACTATTCAGATGTGTAATAAAGGAGAAAAGGGGAAGATGGAGAAGTGGGGAAGATTAATAGGAGTCAGAATATTCTTAATTCTGTCCTTTTGTATTCTCCCCTGTTCTCCCCTGTTCTCCCCTTTCTCCCTTTCTCCTTATCTTACACATTTAGATAGCTGAATGGTTATAATTTAGCAAGAATTAATGTCAAGATGTACTACCTTTTGTTACGGTAACTCTTCTTTCTCAATTTATAATTTATAAATCATAATTAATAATTATACGAGGAGGTACGATTATGGCAAAGATCTTAGTAACTTATTTTTCACAGGGTGGAAACACTGAAAAACTGGCTAAGGCTGTGGCAAAGGGTGCAAAGGATGAAGGGTGTGAGGTTAGCTTAAAGGCTGTGACAGAAGTAGTTAATGGTGATCTGACTGAGGCAGACGGTATAATTGTCGGCAGCCCTGTTTATTTTGGCAGTATGTCGGCTGAGGTTAAGAGGATGTTTGATGTAAGTGTTAGCGTGAGAAGACAGCTAAAGGATAAAATAGGTGCAGCCTTTACCACTGCCGGACACCAGACAGGCGGCAAGGAAACAACCATCCTTTCTATCTTGCAGGCAATGCTTATACATCAAATGATTATTGTTGGTGATCCGCTTACTGCTGGTGGCCATTACGGTACAGCATGTGTTGGCAAACCAAATGATAAGGAATTGCAAGAGGCAGAAGCCCTTGGCAAAAGGGTGGCAGAAATAGTAAAGAAAATATGGTGCTAAACCTCAAAAGCAATCAATTAGTTATTGGGAAAACAAGATAAATGGAAACCAATAAAAGACTTGACATAACAATTGCAGGGACAGGAGGGAGCACCTCTGGCAGGTTGCATCTACGATGTGATCGATTGTTGTGTGTTGAGAATCTTTGTAGCTGCGACCATTGTGGTCGCTTATTGGTGGGGCAGAAACAGGGGAGGCAGCATCTCCGTCACCCCCTGCAAATGCAGGGGGCAGGCTCTGTCCATACATAATTAACTATGCGACAATTAACAGTTGACACAACACTACGAATAGCTGTAGCTGCAACCCTTGTGGTTGCCTCTTGTATGTCGACAGGGACAAGAGGGTAGCACCTCTGACATCCTGCAACTACAATTATTTTTATGCCTGAATAATTACTTCAGGTTATCCATTACCAGCCAAATACTTCAATGATATAATTAATTCCACAATACTTGCCAAAAGCATGGACAAAGATATGGTCAAAAAAATTATGACATTTAAGTCAGGGGTGTTTGTAAATGAAAAAAATTATGGCGATTACAGGAACAAGGGCAGAATATGGTATTTGGAGGCCTGTTTTTAAGGCAATAGAGTCGCATCATAGTTTAAGCCTTTCACTGATAGTTACAGGCAGTCACCTCTCGCCTGCCTTTGGTATGACCATTGATGAGATAGAGAGGGATGGGTTTGAGGTTGCTGAAAAAATTGATATTATCCCTGTAGGGACAAACCCTTGTGGTTGTCTAAGGGATGATTCAAGCAAGGGTGCAGCCATATCCATAGGTAAGTGTATCATTGGCATGGCAGATGTAATACAGCGGATACAACCGGATATTATCTTAGTCCTTGGTGACCGTGGCGAGATGCTCTCTGGTGCAATTGCCGGTACCTACATGAATGTCCCAATTACCCATCTGCATGGTGGTGAGGTTTCAGGAAGCATTGATGAAGGGATTAGACATGCCATAACCAAGCTTAGCCATATCCATTTCCCTGCAACCAAGGAGAGTGCCCGAAGGATTATTAAGATGGGAGAGGAAAGAAAACGGGTCTTTATCGTAGGTGCACCTGGTTTGGATTCCATATTAAATGAACCGCTGATACCAATAGAGGATATAAGAAGACAGTTTGGGCTGAAAGATAATTTTCTTCTGCTTATCCAACACCCTGTGGTTACAGAGGTTGATGCCGTAGAAAGACAGATAACCGCCACTATGGAGGCAATTGTGTCCATGGGGATACAAACGATAGTGTGGTATCCAAATACAGACCCTGGCTCACAAACAATCGTCAGGATAATTAATAAGTTTGATAACCCTCCAATGATTCGGATAGTTAAGAGCCTGCCGCATAAGACATACCTGAGCCTGATGAAATATGCAAGCGTATTGGTTGGAAACTCAAGCAGCGGAATAATCGAGGCAGCATCTTTTCACTTGCCGGTGGTAAATATAGGCACAAGGCAACAGAGCAGACAGCGGACAGTGAATGTTATTGATGTGGATCATGATACCGGAAAAATTGTTGAGGCGATCAGATTTGCCCTTTATGACAAGGAATTCAAGGCTAATGTTAAAGTGTGCAAAAATCCATACGGCGATGGAAAGACAAGCAAAAGGATTGTAGAGATATTGAGCAGAATAGAGATTAATAACGATCTGTTGCAAAAAATGATGACATATTGATGTTGTCCTTGCAATAACCAAGCTCTTTCTTGCCTCAAGTGGGTAATCTTATTTTATCGGTTCTTCTGTAAATTTTGTGAAAATAGGCTAACCTGTGCAAATAGAAAACACCACTTGTTGACAGAGAAAGAATCACAAAGGATGTAATTCCTTAAGACTATTGTGCTGGTTCACCGTGAATCGTAATTTTCAATTCAATTATTAAGCGACTTTTCTTGGGGTCATGCTCAAGACCAAATCATGTCAATCTTGTTTACAGGGAAAGAGACACAAAGGGTGTAACTTCATAGATACAACCATGTTTCCTAAGATATACACCCTTTGTGTCTCTTTCCCTTTTTGTTGCAATAGCTATTAGCTGACAAGTTCCCAAATCGCTAACTTAAATTGAAGAAAATTATGATTTTGTCTGAAGCAGCACAATTCCTTAAGACTATAGCCTCATATCAGGTTCTTCCATTTGCAATTACCTGAATTAATCGTCAATTATTTTCCCTATAGTTTACACCCTTTGTGGCTCTTTCCCTTTTTGTTGAAATAGCTATTAGCTAACAAGCTCCCAAATCGCTAACTTAAATTGAAGGAAATTATGATTCCGTTTGAAGCAGCACAGCCCCTACCTAATGTTGTAGCATTGATGTCCAATCTCAGAGATTAAGTTTGTGGCACTTCTTCTTCTTTTTCCTTTAGTTTTGCCTCTATATTTTCTATTTTTCCTTCCATAACAGAGAATTTTTTGTTCAGGATAGACAATTCCTGTTGGAATTTAGAGAGTCGTTCAGAGACCCGTTCATCTATTTGTTCATGCCATTTCTTTGCCTTGAATTCCAACCAGTTCATCAGATCGCCTTCACGACCTTTTTCTTCTTCTTCGAGGCGTTTCAAAATATTTAAGAGTAAGTCCTGTCTTTGCTCTTCTTTGTTGGTAAGAGAGGCTAATTTTCCAATAATCTCTTCTCTCAGATTTTCTTTTTCTCTGGTAAGTTGAGAAATTGTCTTTGTATCCTCTTCTCGTATGAATTTATATTCCCTTCTTCTCTTAGCTTCCATAACAATAAGAATAATAGCCATCACCAAACCAAAGATACCGGCTGCAGCAAAAAAGAATTCTAAAATAGCAAACAACATTCAAACATCCCCCTTTTTGTAAACATTCAGTCCTCAGGCAATGACATCTGATAGCTGAATATTATTTTGTGACAATACAACCATTGACTCACTAATCCAGTTTAAGTAATCCTGATTACCCTTGATAATAGGCAAGACAATTATCTCCGGCACAGTATAGGAATGAATCTGCTTAGTTCTTGCAATCAGTGCATCTACCATATCCTGCTTAGTTTTCAGGATAAGCAGGCTTTCCTCATCATTCTGAATCTTTCCTTCCCACCAATAAACAGAGGAAACTATATCTATAATATTGGCACATGCAGCCAATTTTTCCTGAACTAGGGTCATTGCCATCTCTTTAGCCTCTGCCTTCGGGGCAGTGATTAAAACAACAACATATTCCATTTTTTCATTCCAATAACCTTAAAAATGGTGGAGGATAGGAGGCTCGAACTCCTGACCTATTGCATGCCATGCAATCGCTCTACCAACTGAGCTAATCCCCCGCATATTTAATTGCGAATCTCGAATCTCGAATCTGAAGAAAGGGAACAGATTCGCAATTCACGATTCGAGATTCCTTCCCATTTCTTCAGATTCGAGATTCGCAATTCGCGATTCGAGATTCAAAACCCGTTTCCCATCTGCCCATAGGTTTTCAAGCTCATAAAACCTTCTGGTATCTTCATGAAAGACATGGATAATTATATCTCCACCATCTATAAGAATCCATTTATCCGTTCCTTCCCGACGGCATCGAGGCTTTTGTTTATCTAAAACTTCCTCATTAGCCTCAGCAATAGCTCTCATTTGAACCTGTGATGCCCCTGAACAAATAATAAAATAATCAGCAATAGTAGTTAGCCCAGAGATATCAAGTGCCACCACATCCTCAGCCTTTTTGGACAAACAGGCATCAATACATGCCAAAACCCTTTCATTTCCGCTTGTTGCCAAATAACTACTCCTTGTCGTATCAGTATACATATAAACTCCAAATGTAATCGTTCAGGCTATAACATTAAAAGTGTAAGAAGGGGGATATGGAGATATGACATGAGATATGGGGATAATAATATAATCAATGCCTTAAAATCGAAGGGAAGATTACAGGATTATCATTCCTAAGGGGATAAGTTGTATTATCCTCATATTTTTCTAATCCCTATATCTCCTTATCTCCTCCATAATCCCCCACATCTCCTTTTCTTACACTACCTGAACGGTTACCGCCTTCTCAACCCGAGCGCTACACACCTT
>JAHIZN010000241.1 GCA_018814245.1 bacterium | reverse complement strand
TGACTAAGTGCTTAGATTTTATACAGCAAAGGAGTATTTTTGAAGAAGTAAGTCTTCGTAGACAGGCTATGGTTCTTTTCAGAGATGCTTAGTGGTAGGTAGGACAAGTTTCTATTTTTTATTATGTAACAGCCTGTCGAGTATTTGGTAATCAGATGATTGTTTCTCTTACTGATTACCGATAACCGATTACCTCTGCTGACGGTTCTAATGTCAACTTAATTAACGGATTGCATATAGTAGGTAATTGCTTAATAACCTGTGGATGTTGGTAACCGTTCAGTGTCCATCACTCAAAGAGGGATGGACACTGAACGGTTGCTGCGGATTAACATATAAACAATCGCAACTTTTATCAGGGAGATCATCAATGTCCCCGCTTACTGAACACAAAACCATCCAATCCCGCATCCTGAAATATGTCCTGAAAATCGGCTGGATTATCCCTATCGCCGTACTATCAGGGCTTGTCTTTATCTATTTTTACAAGGCTGCCCTGCTTGGCGGTATCTTTGTTACCGGTGATATGACTACCAGTGATCTTTGCAGCCTGAACTTTCCAACACGAGGATTTTTGGGCAGGTGTCTGCAGTATGGCATGTGGCCATTATGGACGCCGGATGTATACTGCGGATTCCCGGTATTTGCTGAGGGTGAGATGGGTGGGTTGTATCCCCTCAGCCTTTTGCTTTTTGGTCTGTTTCCTGATTGGATTGCGTATAATTACTTGATTATCCTGAATTTTATGCTTAGCGGCATATTCTTTTTTGCGTATGCAAGAACCATTGGGCTAAACAAATTTTCTTCATTTATTGGTGCAATTGCCTTTACCTTTTGCGGCTTTTTTGTCACCCATCTCAAGCATGCAAACCTTATTACTGCCTCATGCTGGCTGCCGCTATTGTTTTTATTTGTAGAAAAGCTGCTGAGCGATAAAAGACTTATCTGGGCTATATTCGGCGGATTGGTCTTTGCCTGCCAGATTCTTGCCGGACATTTTCAGATGGCATACTATTCCATGCTTGGGGCTGGATTTTACCTTTTGTTTCGTATTTGTTCGATGGTGTATACCAAATACCATATCCGTCCAGAGGCAATGCCCAAAAAAAAGAAACGACAACCAGTAGCTCAATCTTCCAGATTGAAAACCAATCTTGTAAGCAAGGATGCTTGCACTACTATAAGGGATAATGGTATCCTCAACTCTTTAATCGGCTTTGCCTTGATTGGTATTATCGGCGTTGGGCTTGCGGCTGTTCAGATACTACCTACCTATGAATTCACTGGTCTTGCTACCAGAGCCGGCGGGCTTTCGTTTCAGGATGCTGCTGCATGGCCATACCCAATAGAAAACCTTATCACCCTGATATTTCCGTATTATTATGGTGACCCTGCTCAAGCCACATATCAGCGGGATATTGGTGGACAGATGACCCTGTTCTGGGAAAATTGCGGATATGTAGGGATTTTACCCCTGTTTCTTGGGATATTTGGGTTTTGCGTTTATTGCACCCGTAATACCTTTGTCAGGCTATTTGGACTAATGGCAGCCCTTTCCCTGCTTCTTACCCTGGGCAAATATACCCCTTTATTTGAATTGCTCTGGAACTACATGCCGGGCTTAAAGTTCTTCCGCTTTCCCAATCGTTTTCTTTTGTTGTTTGATTTTTCTATCCTTATTCTGTCAGGGTTTGGCATCACCTTTTTAATGGAACGGATTAAAACATTTAGGGTTAAGCGGGTGATTCAAGGGGGCATTTGCATATTGGTTATCCTTGACCTGTTTAATTTTGGCATGGGACATAATCCGACTATATCTCCAAAAACATGGCTTGCTTCCCCTGAAAGTGTCAAATTTCTTAAAGAAGACAAGTCAACATATCGAATATACAGCTTTGGCTGTGATGAGTCATGGAGCATGGTTCATGCCATGTCTAAGGGCTGGAAGGGTAACTTAAGATTGTACACGGCTCATCGCGGAGTACTACAGCCAAACTCAAATATGGATTATGGTATCCAGTCCTCTGATGGCTATCCAGCCTTTGCACCCAAAAGATTAGTAACCATCCATGGATTCTACCGCAACATGGATAATATCTCACTCTACAAGCACTCCATGGATGACCCATTGGGGTTTGCAGCACCAAAGCCGCAGTTCACCAAACTCCTTGGCATACAAAATGTAAAATATATTACCACCTTCTGGGAGTTAAAAAGCCCTGATTTAATTGAGGTGCATCAAACACGATTCAAGGGGGATATGCCTCCCTTGAGAATATACGAAAACAAGGTTGTTATTCCACGATTATTATGCGTGCCAGAGGCAGAGGTAATCCCGGATGAGGCAGCTATTATCAATCGGTTGACAGCCACTGATTTTGACCCATACGCCACGGTTATTCTGGAGAAAACGCCCAAATTTGGCATATCTACAGTGGAGAAAACGCTGCATCAGAATAAGGCACAGATAATCGATTACAACCCCTTAAGGGTAACTATTCAGGCAATGATGAATGGGAATGGATTTCTGGTGCTTGGCGACACATGGTACCCCGGATGGAAGGCATTTGTGGATGGAAAGGAAACAGAGATTTATCGAGCAAACCTTATTTTTCGAGCCATTGCTTTGACAAAGGGTGAGCATAAGGTTGAGTTTGTTTATACCCCTGCATCCTTTAATCTTGGCTGCTGGATAAGCGGCATTTGCCTTGCATTGGTAGTGTTAAGCCTGACAGGATGGACAGCAATTTTGGGTAAACGATTGGGTAGATAAGGCTAAATTCAGCAATTTTTAGCAAATCGGAGGAAATTGCCTCATGTATCACATCAAGTAGGTTAACAATTTACGACATTTGTCAAGTTGGAGGTGAAGTGTGATTTCAGGGCTATTTTCGTTGTAACTCCTTGTTTTTATAGGAAGATAGCTTATGCAACGCTCTCCATGTGGGCATAAAATAAATGGAAAAAAAGTAATTGACAAAATTAATCAGCAGTGGTATAATTGAAAAAGATGATAAGGAGAAGGTGAATTTTAATGGCTGAAGATAGACTTGATAGAATAGAACGGATATTAGAGAATGTAGCCAGGGATCATGAGCTATTTGCAAAGGATCATGAACTATTTGCAAAGGATCATGAACTATTTGCAAGGGATCATGAGCTATTTGATAAGGAGATGCACAAGCTACAAATTGAACTCCATGCATCCCAAAAGGAGACCGCTGAGCGGCAGAAGGAAACCGATAAGCAGATAAAAGAGACATCAAGAGAACTTGGAGGAATAGGAGGAGGTCTGGGTAGAGCCGCAGAAGGCTTGACCGCTCCCTCTGTCCCAAGGGTATTTAAGAAATTAGGGATAACGGTAGAGGCAGTGCATCAAAGGGTTAAGGCACTTCGCGATGGTCAGGTTGCTTCTGAGATAGACATTTTATGCCCTGCCAGGAGAAATGGTTCATCCCTGATCTTAGTTGGCGAGGTAAAGGCACATCTTACTAATGAAGATGTAAAAGATTTTCTTGATGAATCCTTAATCTCATTTAAGGAGAACTTTACTGAGTATAAAGACAGGGAGGTTGTTGCCTTTGTATCTGGACTTAATGTAGAAGAAAATGCATCAAAGTTTGCTCAGAAGAAAGGTCTTTATGTTCTGATTCCATTTGGAGAGACAATGCGTATCGCTAACTCAGCTGATTTTGAGCCAAAGGTATGGTGAGAATTAAAAAATATGAATTAATTCGAAAAAATTCAGCTTATATGATTATTCCTTCTCTGTAGGAATATCCACTTGCAAGAGAAGACTGGGAGACTTACGAAGTTTTGAAAACTTCGGAAGTCTGTGAGTTTGTGAAGTCTGTTTGCCTTCCTTAAAGGGTAAGGAGAGAAAAAATGAAGTTTGACATACATACATACATACATACATGCACAGAGTCTATCCTTAAGTTTAATATTATCCACAGTTGCATATAGTATATTTTTAGGCAGGTTATTGATTTAACCTGCCTTTTTTGTTTTTGGAAGACTGTAAGAATATTTAGTAATCGAATTTAGCGGATTAAACGGATGAAAATATTTGCTCAATCTGCTTGATTCGATTACAAAAACTCGATGTTCAAGTTTTTGACCTGTGCAGAAAACGGACACCCACAAGGAGGTAGCCCCTCTGGCAGGGATGTCCCTACAATTTCTGGCAATGTTCTGTTGTAGGGACAGAGAAAAGCATCTCTGGCAGGTTTATCCCTGTCCGTAACCACACATTTGTAGCAAATCACCATAATTGTAGGTCGAAACAGCCTAAACATGTTGTGATTTCTGACTACACAGATTGATAAAATCAATCTGTTGAGAAAAAACTTGAACATCGAGTATAATATATGGGAGATTCAGGTAATAAATGATTAAGGAGGTTTGAAATGAGAAAATGGTTAATTGGTGTATTGTGTTTGGGATTGGTTTTAGGGCTTTGTGCCCAAGCTGAATGTAGTGTGCCTCAGATGATGAACTATCAGGGCAAACTTACAAATGCAAGCGGTATGGCTGTCTCTGATGGGAATTACTCCATCCAGATGAGTATCTATAACGCAGCTTCTGGTGGGACTCCGCTCTGGCAGGAGACTCAGACTATCTTTATCAGTAATGGCATCTTTAGCTTGGTGTTGGGAAGCATTACCCCTATAAACCTGTCCTTTGATAAAGACTATTGGATAGGAACAAAGGTTG
>JAHIZN010000240.1 GCA_018814245.1 bacterium | reverse complement strand
TTCCTTGGTTTACATATAAAAAAGAAAAAACTGTATCAAAGATTGAAATTTTAAGGTTAATAAAGGAATTAAGAAAAAATAGATATGACTTGGTTGTTGAGTTACATGCTGATGTAAGAAACATATTGATTGCCTTTTGTGTGGGAAAATTTTGTATTGGGTATGGGATACGGGGATTTGGGTTTCTCTTAAACAAGGTGGCTAACTATAATAAAAATTTGCAGATTATTGATAAAAACTTGGGTGTTTTAAGTGGGTTAGGGGTTAACTTAGATGATAGGGAATTAGAGCTTGATTTAAGCGACAAAGACATGGAGCTTGCCAATAAATCTTGTGATGCAAGAACAATAGTAATTTCCCCGGGTGCAGAAAGGGTTAATAAATTGTGGATAAATAAGAGATGGGCTGAATTGGCTGATAGATTAGTAGAAGAAAAATATAAGATAATATTTGTTGGCTCTAAGAATGAAATTGGATTAATAAATGAAATTATTAACCTTATGAAATATAAAGAAGCAGCAATAAATTTAGTTGGTATGACCAACCTAAAGCAATTGTGTTGGATTATAAAAAAAAGTTTTTTACTTATCTCTTCTGATGCTGCCCCGGTTCATATTGCTAAGGCATTAAAAACAAGATCCATCGCCTTATATGGTCCTACGGATCCAGGGATTTGGGGATATGATGAGGGTGTTAATATCTCTATATATAAAAAACTTGATTGCAGTTTTTGTAACTTGGGTTATTGTTATTTAGAGGAAAAATATAGGTGTATGAAGGAAATTAGGGTGGAAGATGTTTATGATGCTGTTTAATTTCTGTTGGACAGTACGGACATTACGAGTAAAGGATATTGAGGGTTGCTGGCAAGCACGGACTCCAGCAATGTCTGCCTGATTGACAGACCATGTCTGGAGTATAGAAGAATGGCTTACTTATCCAATTAGAGGAAGTTAGCTATTTTCAGACACCACCAAAATTTAGACACCTTTTTATGTGCTAACGGTGAAAAAAATGAAAGTTCATATCAAAAAAGAAAATATGCTTCTGTTGGTTCTAATACTCGTCTCACTTTCAATAAGATTAGCAATTTCTTCCGTAGGAGTTCCAACAGCGCTTTCGAAATTTGCTGATGATGATGCTTTTTATTATTTGAAGATAACAGAAAACTTTGTTGGAGGCAAGGGATTTAGCTTTGATGGACTAGTCCAAACTAATGGATTCCATCCTCTTTATATTCTTATATCATCGCCATTTTTTCTTATTTTCAAAGACCTGATAGCAAGATATCATCTTTCTTTAATACTCTTGAATATTTTCAGTGTGGCAACAGCTATTTTTATATATAAATTGACTCGTTTATTTGTAACACCAATATTTGCTTTGTTATCTACTACATTTTGGCTTTACAACCCCTTTACAAGTTTTTTGGCTTTAAATGGAGAGGAGATTGCTATTGCAGGATTTTTTATCGCAGCAACACTGTATTATTTTGTTAACTTAATCAAATATAAAAGGTTTGATGTTAAATCATGTTCAATACTTGGTATGCTTTTGGCATTAACTGTCTTAGCAAGATCTGACGGAATATTGTTATTTATTGCAGTAATCCTGATGATTGTTTTGCTTAATAGAAAATCTTTTCCGATGTTTATCAAAACCGTAACACCCATTCTTACAATGTTCATTTTAATTCTTCTGCCTTGGGTTATTTGGAATTTGAATACATTTGGCACAATAGCTCAAGATAGTGCGGTGGCTCAGAAGTACTTAAACCATATTACTATAATAGGGACAGATTCTTTGACTGTTTTGCAATGTATGAAGTATGGGAGTTACAATATTCTTGCTGCGATAGGTAAAATTATCCTGATAGTTGGCGGAGGTAATATCTCCAATAAAGTAATTCATGGCATATTGAATCATTTTCATACCGCATTATTTCTCGTTGTTGTAGTTACATTGATGATATTACTATTGGCAAATATCAAAGAACTATGGAAAGGAATATGTAACAACAGTAGCATTGCACTATTGTTTACTATTTACATTTTATTTTTTTTATATTACCCAATTATCTTGTGGGGGAATTGGTACAGATATTATGCTCCTATTTTATTGATTACAAGTATTCTTTTCGGGATTCTATTAAGTTTTTTGCACAAACGATTTAAATTTAAGCAACTCTATGTTCTTGATGCAATCATAATTATACTCTTGTTTGTTTTTTCTTCGTACTATATTATTAGAAACCTAGATAGGTCTTGGCAAAAGGAATATTATGCCGGCGCCATCTGGCTAAGAAATAATATTTCGTCCACAGAAATAATCGGAGCATTCAATTCAGGAATATTTGGTTATTTTAGCGGAAGAACTGTGGTAAATCTCGATGGTAAAGTTAATGGTGAAGCATTAAGGGCAATTAAGAACAAAAGTTTTAATGAATATTTGCGTCGCAAAAACATAACTGTCTTAATAGATCAACAAAGTTCACTTAGCTTATATGATGCACAGTCTGCGTATTTAAGTAATTATTCATTTAGATACAGAGTAAATAATAGTTCTATAGTAGTTATGAAACTAAAAGATGGAAAATTCGGTGGTGTCTGGAAATAGCTAAAGCTTAGGATGTATTGGAATAGAGGCAACTTTTGGAGTGCCAAGAGACTTTGTTGGGGAGGTTAAAACAATGCATCTGATTGAACACTTCTGTTGTCAGAATTCTTCATGTGTGGACTTTGGAATTCGAGGTAAAGGAAATCTCTCTTTTTGTGGATGGAGTGGAGGGGAAAAATGTATTCGGACAGCGTGACCTGCAAAGGTCGCTATAACTATAGGGTGAAAGTCCTGAACTGGCAG
>JAHIZN010000239.1 GCA_018814245.1 bacterium | reverse complement strand
GGGGAGAATACAAAAGGACAGAATTAAGAATATTCTGACTCCTATTAATCTTCCCCACTTCTCCATCTTCCCCTTTTCTCCTTTATTACACATCTGAATAGTTACCATTAAACTATCAGAAATTAATGTCAAAATGTACTATTGCATAATTTTTTAATTTACATTCCCAAATATGCCTCTATCACCTTCGGATCTTTCTGAATCTCTTCAGGACTACCCTCAGCTATCTTTTCACCATAATCTAACACCACTATCCTGTCAGAAACCTTCATGATAACATTCATTTGATGCTCAATAATAATTATGGTAATAGCTTTTGAGCGAAGTTTGGAAATTAAATCCATTAACTCATTACATTCCTGCAGGTTCATTCCTGCCATAGGCTCATCTAAAAGGAGTAATAAAGGTTCTGTGGCTAAGGCTCGTGCTATTTCCAATCTTCTCTGTGCACCATAAGGCAAATTTTTGGCTAATTGATTTCCTGTCTTGAGCAAGCCAACAAAATCAAGGGTTGATTTGGCACTATCAGCTATCTCTTTCTCTTCCTGCTTAAAACCTTTGGTTCGCAGCAATGCTGACATTAATTCAGATTTAGTTCGGCTGTGTCTTCCAATCATTACATTCTCCAGCACAGTCATATTGGAAAATAAGCGGATATTCTGAAATGTTCTGGCTATACCTGAGGAGACTATTTGGTGAGGTTTATGTCGACTAATATCCTTGCCAAAAAAGACAATCTCACCCTTATCAGGGGAGTAAACACCTGTGATTAGATTAAACAAGGTAGATTTGCCGGCACCGTTAGGTCCTATCAGTCCGACTACCTCACTTGCATTAACCACTATGCTCACTTCTGACAACGCCTTTAGCCCACCAAAATATTTTGTAACTGAATTGATCTGTAATTTATAATTCATAATTTTTAATTTTTAATTCCCCTGCCCGTCTTTTTGACCGCAATATTCCTTCCGGACGAAAGATAATAACAACAATCATTATCATCCCAAAGATAAGCATTCGGTAATCAACAAATTTTGTTCCTAATACAGGTCGTAAAATCTCAGGGATACCTACCAATAAAATTACGCCTAATATTGCACCGCCAATATTTCCCATCCCGCCAATAACTATCATTGAGACCAAAAGTACTGATTCCCGGAAGGTAAACATCTCAGGGGAAATAAAGCCAATCCAATGAACATATATTGCCCCGGCTAAGGCACCAAACATACCACTTAGAACAAAGGCTATTGATTTAATTTGTGAGACATTTATTCCGGACAATCCTGCCGCTAATTCATCTTCACGGATAGCAACCAATGCCCTGCCGATACGAGAGTGTTCTAATCGATAACTGATTAGAATCGTGCCTGCCAGAAAGAAGAAAATTAAATAATAGAATTGCAAATCATCATTAAATACCAATGAAAACAGGCGTATTTCAGCTATTTTTTCCCCTACTCGAGGCAATCCCTTGGGTCCATTGGTTAACCAATCAAAATTATTGGCTATCAACCGAACAATTTCGCCAAAGGCTAAGGTAACAATAGCCAGATAATCACCTCGCAGGCGCAAAACAGGTACACCTAATAAATATCGAATAAAACCACCCAGAAACAGGCTTATGGGAAGGGTTATCCAAAAGGGTATCCCTTTGATACTTAATAACACTGCGGTATAGGCACCAATAGCACAAAAGGACATAAACCCTAAATCAAGCAGACCAGTGTATCCAACCGTAATATTTAGCCCAACACATAAAATACAATAAATACCCACAAGTCCAGCTACATGGATGGCGTAATAATTACCACAGTTGTATCCGATTAAGGGCAATATAATCAGAAGCAGTAAGCTTATTATCCATGTTATCCATATTTTTAATTTTCTTCCCTCTCTTCTTCCCCCATTTTTAATTTTTAATTCATAATTTTTAATTTCATTCTTCATATCTTTTCTGTTACCTCTTCACCAAATATCCCGGCAGGTCTAAAAAGGAGCACAAGTATCAGAATAACAAAGGCAATTATATCCTTGCTTTCTGATGATATGTAGCCTGCTGCCAGTGCTTCTGCTATCCCAAGTATAAAACCACCGACCATGGCACCCTTAATATTACCGATTCCACCAAGTACAGCAGCGGTAAAAGCCTTTATTCCAAGCAAAAAACCCATATTATATTTTATACTGCCATAATACAGCCCGTTCAGCACCCCGGCTATCCCACCTAATCCTCCACCAATTAAAAAAACAAGCGAAATTATTGTATTGACATTGATGCCCATTAACTGAGACACGGTATGATTTTCGGCAACTGCCCGCATTGCCTTGCCTAATTTAGTTCTGGAAACAAAAATGTTGAGGATAATCATGAGTAAAATGGATAGACCAAAGATAAAAATCTGTAATGAACTTATTTGCACATCAAAAAAATGAAATTGCGTTATTGGTAGTTTATCCGGGTAGGTTTTAGACTGAGCACCAACGGTCAACATAATCAGATTCTGCAAGAATATGGAGACACCAATAGCACTTATCAAGGGTGTAAGTCTTGATGCTTTTCGTAACGGCTTATAGGCAATCCTTTCTACTATAACCGCTAACAGCCCTGCCCCAAGCATAGACAGAATAAAACAAAGCAGAAAATATATTGGCAAAAATTGAGGGGGAAATGCAAGGATGGAGAAAAGTACGAGGAACCCAATATAGGCACCAACCATAAAAATCTCGCTGTGAGCAAAATTTATCATGAGCAATATGCCATAAACCATAGTGTACCCTAAGGCAAATAAGGCATAAATACTTCCCAAGGTTAAACCATTGACTAATTGCTCAAAGAACATAGTTTAATTGTGCTCCTGTCAGACCCGTCAGACTTGTCAGACTGGTCAGACTGGTCTGACTACTCGCAATAAACAAATTTGCCATTCTTAATTTGGTAGATGCTTATAGTTTTATTAAGGGTATCACCCTTTTCATCAAATGCAGTTTCACCTAAAATGCCGGAATATTTAATCTTGGATACATAATCAACTATTTTAAGGGCAGGTTCTTTGTTGGTTTTTTCAATTGCTTCTATGAGAATGCAAGTTGCTTCATAGGTATATGGGTCATAAGGCTGCATATCTGTTTCAGGATACTTTGCCTTGAATTCATCCATAAACTCCTTTGCCTTTGGCAATTTATCCTGTGGCAGACCTATCATTGAAGCATAATCACCCTCTGTAGATTTACCCCCAATCTTAATATACTCGAGGCTATATATCCCGTCGCCGCTGATTACAGGCACAGTCAATCCTAATTCCTTTGCCTGTTTGGTAATCAAGCCGCATTCACTATACATCCCTCCAAAATAGAGTAAAGACGGCTTTTCATTTTTTATCCGCGTCAGTAGTGCCCTAAAGTCTTTGTCGCCGATGTTAATCCCATCAAAGCTTAATATCTTGCCATGGCGAGATTCAAACTGTTTCTTAAACTCCTCAGCCAGACCCTGACCATAAGCAGTTTTATCATGAATCACAGCCACTGTAGTTATCTTCAGATTATCAATACAATAGTTTGCACCAAAACTCCCCTGAACATCGTCGGTTGTGCATACACGAAATACATTTTTTAACCCCTGAAGTGTTAATTTAGGATTAGTTGAAGCAGGGGTCATCATCAGGAGATTTCGTTTGGCATAGATTTGACTTGCCGGGATGGAACAACCACTGTTCAGATGTCCAATCACACCAGCTATTTTTGTATCGGAAATAATTTGATTAGCCACACTTACAGCCTCTTTTGGGTCTCCGCGATCATCGAAAGCGGCTAATTCAAGTTTTATCCCACCAAGCCTGCCAGAGGCATTAGCCTCTTCCACAGCCATTTCAGCACCCCGTTTCATCCCTTGCCCCATTGCCGCAATGTCTCCAGTCAAAGGACAAACCAATGCTACCTTAATAACCTTTTCACCCTCAGGTATCTGACCACACCCAACAAGACTTGTTAAAATCCCCAATGCTGCCAACAAATTCTTAAACATAATATTTTTACCTCCGTTAACTGTTGTACTTAACTAAATGGGCTGTACCTATTCAGGCATAAAACATGATTAAGGCATGGACAAGGGAGTAGCACCCATGGCACCCTGCAGCTACATTGTGAAGGCTCAAAAGATGCTGACCCACAGCCTTCTACATCCCGTAGCTTTCGCCGCCAGCATAGATACCTCTGACATTTAATCTGAATTCTTCTGGATTTGATGAGGCATCGAGGGCATCCTCAAAGCTGATAATTCCATTCTGATAAAAGGATATTAGTGATTGATTAAAGGTTTGCATACCATAAAACTTACCACTGGATATTACTGAGGATATTTGAGAGGTTTTTCCTTCTTCAACTAATTTTCGAACCAATGGGGTTACGGTTAATATCTCAACCCCTGGCACACGACCCAAGCCATCAGCCCGAGGTACCAATCTTAAAGAGACAACACCCTTTAGTACTAATGCTAATTGCATTCTTACCTGCTGATGCTGATATGGGGGATAAAAATTAACTATTCTCTCTATTGTCTGGCTGGCATCAATGGTGTGCATGGTCGAGAGTACCAAATGCCCTGTCTCTGCTGCAGATAAAGATGCACTCAAACTCTCTATGTCTCGCATTTCACCAATCATCACTACATCCGGATTCTGTCTGACCACATGACGAAGAGCATCTGCAAAGGTATGAGTATCCATCTCTACCTCTCTCTGCTCAATGATTGCTTCCCTGTCCCGATGTAAAAACTCTATAGGGTCTTCAATGGTAATAACATGACACCGTCTGACAGAATTGATATGATCAAGCATTGCAGCTAAGGTTGTTGATTTGCCGCTTCCGGTTGCTCCGGTAACAACAATCAATCCCCTGGGAATATTAGCTAAATCCTTGACTATTTCCGGTAGGTATAGTTCTTCAAACGAAGGGATCTCAAATGGGATCCTTCTGAAAACAAGAGCCGTAGAATTCCTTTGATAGAATACATTTGCCCTGAATCGTCCAATCCCTGAAGCAGAATAAGACAAATCTAACTCAAATAGCTTTTCAAATTTTGCCTTTTGCTCCTCAGTCATCATTGAATAAGCCAATTCTGATGTCTCTGCAGGAGAAAGTCTGTCATAAAACTCTCCGTCTTCTTTTTCCATATAGGAGAGCCTTCCGTCTATCCTTAATATCGGAGCGCTCCCGACCTTCAAATACATATCAGAGGCCTGTTTTTTTACCATTTCAACTAAAAAATCATTAATATGCATCTCTTATCCTTTAATTGTAACTGCTCAGGCACAGAATACAGGAGCCAGAATACAGAAGTCAGAATAACCGCATAGTAAGCTTCGTAATTGCTCAATATCCTGTGGCAATCTCAGAATATTGAAAGTGATAAGGCAATCTAATTCATTGCAATTGTGGGAGTAGAGACGCAACATTTTGCGTTTCTACAGCAGGATAATCTTTGTGGCTTGCAAAATCCACAGGTTTATTGAGCAATTACCGATTAAGTCTTGAAAACTACATACAGATGTTCTACTTCTGTCTTCTCTGTCTTCTCTGTCTTCTCTGTATTCTCTGTATTCTGAATTCTGACTCCTGAATTCTGAATTCTGTATTCTCTGTATTCTTGCTTTCTTCTAATCTGCCTGTTTTCTTAAAAATGCGGGAACTTCCCACAAATCAGTATTATGAATATTTACCTTATTATTATCATATCCCATTGATTCAGCAACCCGCTCACCATCATATTTTTTTCTTACGCCAGCTTTATAGCTATCAAAATCAATGGTCTTTGCCTGAGATATGATTGGTACCTTTTCTATCTTGGGCATACCATGTCCAAATCCTGTAGCAATTACTGTAATATATAGCTCTTTACCTATATTTTCATTAGCCACTGCTCCAAAGATAATAGTGGCATCCTTATCAGCCTTATCTGAGATAAAGCTTGCAGCTTCATCCACCTCTGAGAGAAGCAGATCCATACCGCCAGTGATATTAATAAGCAATCCCTTAGCACCCTCAATGGATGTTTCTTCTAACAGAGGAGATGAAACAGCCTGCTGGGCTGCATCCATTGCCCTGTTGTCTCCTGTTCCAATACCAATCCCCATCAATGCATTACCCTTGGATGACATAACAGCTCTTACATCAGCAAAATCAAGATTAATCAGTCCCGGAATAACAATCAGGTCAGAAATACCCTGAATGGCTTGCCACAAAACATTGTCAGCCACCTTAAATGCATCGACAACGGTTGTATTTTTATCCACTACAGAGAGTAATTTTTGATTGGGAATAGTAATCAGGGTATCTACCTTTTCTACTAATTCTTCTAATCCTGAATCTGCCTGACGAAGTCGTTTTTGTCCTTCAAATAAGAATGGTTTTGTAACTACCCCTACGGTTAATGCCCCCATTTCCCGAGCTATTTCAGCTATTACCGGTGCCGCTCCGGTGCCGCTGCCTCCACCCATGCCTGCAGTAATAAATACCATGTCAGCATTAGCCAATGCCTCAGACAATGCCTGCCTATCCTCATGAGCTGCTCTTTGCCCTATCTCTGGATTTGAGCCAGCCCCTAAACCTCGTGTCAACTTTGTTCCTATTTGTATCTTGTAGGGTACAGGGGAATTCTTTAATGCTTGAGCATCTGTATTGGTAACGATAAATTCCAGACAATTATTATTGCTCCTGTTCGCAAACATTCCATTTACTGCATTTGTACCACCACCGCCAACGCCAATCACCTTGATTCGAGTAGGAGTAGACACTTCATCTTCAAACTCAAACATAACCCCTCCTTGATTAGAAATAGACAAAAGAAATCTCCCCTTCCCCTTCTCTATTTCTTACCCCCTATTTTTTATATCAAGCAGCCTTATAAGGCTGCTTATAATCACAAATTAAGCAACAAGAATACAGAATATAGCATTAAATCAGACAACACAACTGTTCGTAATAATCTGCTGTAACTACTCAGGTATACAGAATTCAGGAGTCAGAATTCAGAATAGCTCCAGAGTAAGCCTATAAATCCCATTATCTCTCTCTCAATATCCCCATATCTCCTGCGAAAACTATCATAGCAGGTGTTTTCATTCTGACTCCTGACTCCTGAATTCT
>JAHIZN010000238.1 GCA_018814245.1 bacterium | reverse complement strand
GAGATAATAGATTATTGGTAAATATTTGAGTATCAAGTTATCCCCAGCTGGCAGGGGTAGGGTGGTGAATATCTTATTAACATTACACAAACAAGGCAGAAACCCAATGCTTTGATCTTACCAATCCCCTTTATCTCCTCTATCTCCGTATCCCCCTTCTTACACTACCTGAATAGTTACGATTTAGTTTGATTTAGTCTTGTAGTTTGGTAGTCAGAGAATCCAGACTATCCGACTATCTGAATGGAGAGGATGCTGATGATTGAAAAGCAAATTGGGCAAATGCTTGTTGATTCAGGGATAATCACTGATGAGCAGCTGCAACAGGCATTAAAGATACAACAAAGGGATGACAAAAGGCTTGGTCGGGTATTAGTAGAGTTAGGGTTTGTTTCAGATGTAACCATGATAGAATTCTTAAGCCATCAGGTAGGGCTTATGGTGGAAAAATGTGAACAAAGGTATCCTGAGCTTTTTCAAAAAGAACATACCCCAACAATTACCCAAAAGCAGGCAACCCATGCCCATTCTAAGCATTCAGACATTATGTTTTCTCGTTTAGAATTGGAACAGGGTGCAGGTAAACGGATTGATGCATCTGAACAAAGATTAATAATAGCTAAGAAATCCCTTCAAAATAGTAATTATAATGAGGTTTTTGTGAATGCATATTCAGCCATCCATCATCTTGCTCAAGCAGCTAAGTATCTGACTAATTTCATAGAGTTTCGAGGGCATGAGATGGAAGGCATGAAATTTGTTAATACTGGAAGAACAGGTGTTGGTCAGGTACGCAGGATCCCGATTGTTTCAGAAAGCCTTTATTCCCAAAAACCGGGTACTGTTGATAAAAAAAAGGTAACAATGATCCTTGCTACAGCACAGGATTATTTTGTAAAGATAAAGGCAGCATTTGAGGAAGAAATGCAGAAGTATAATGAAGAGGCGAAAAGTCATAAGAAATTGGCGTAATATAAATAACAATATCACGCAAAGAAACGCAAAGCAAGAAAAAATCGCAAAGAGTCGCAAAAGAATTATGACTGATAAATAAAAGGACGGAATTTAGCAGGATTGTAAGTAATTTATAATCTTTCGACCTGTGCAATTAAAAACAGGGAATATATCCGCAGATTTCGCAGATTATCGCAGATTAAAAGATAATTGCCAGAGGTGCTCTCCTCTGTAAGACAAATTCAACGACTATGGAGTGTTCGGTGAACCTGTAGAGACATGGTAGAGACGCAAGATATTGCATCTCTACTGCTATATGCCTTTCAGATTTTTCCCACATCTCATCTGTAATCTGTGAAATCTGCGTAATCTGCGGATTAAATCCTGATCGCACAGCTTGTAATCCTTTGCGGTTCTTTGCGTGAATCTTTGCGTTCTTTGCGTGAAAAAAACAAATGATTATTAATAAACCGGAGCCTATTGGTTCCAGAAAGGAGTTGCAATGTCAAGTACAGTTATTATTGGTGCCCAATGGGGTGATGAGGGCAAGGGGAAGATCATTGATATCTTTGCCGAGGAAGCAGATGTTATTGTTCGGTATCAAGGGGGGAATAATGCGGGGCATACCATTGTTATTGATGACAAAGAGTTTATCCTCCATCTAATCCCGTCCGGTATCCTTAGAGAGGATAAAATTTGCGTTATTGGTCATGGGGTTGTCCTTAATCCTGAGGCATTCTTAAGGGAGCTGGAATATTTGAAGGTAAATGGTGTCAATGTTAAGGGCAGGGTATATATCAGTGAAACGACTCATATGATTATGCCCTATCACCTTTATATAGACTCTGCCTCTGAAAAAGAATATAAAATAGGTACAACCATGCGCGGGGTAGGTCCTGCTTATGAGGATAAGATTGGACGGCATGGAATACGGGCAATTGATCTGTTGGATACAGTTGTGTTTAAGGAAAAGCTGCAAAGAAACCTGAAAATGAAATCTTATATTCTGGGAAATGTGTTTGATTATGATCAGATTCTTGAAGAATACCTTCGGTATGGCGAGATACTCAAGGAGTATATTAAAGATACGGCCCTTTTTCTCTCTGAAGCATTAAAAAATGACAAAAAACTTCTTTTTGAAGGGGCACAGGGCACACTCCTTGATGTTGATTATGGCACCTATCCCTTTGTAACTTCATCTAATGCCTCGGTTGGCGGGGTGTGTACAGGCACAGGGATACCGCCCAATAAGATCAATAAAATAATAGGGATAACAAAGGCTTACTCTACCAGGGTTGGAGAG
Organism: bacterium; assembly: GCA_018814245.1. Lineage (GTDB taxonomy): Bacteria > UBA9089 > CG2-30-40-21 > CG2-30-40-21 > CG2-30-40-21 > CG2-30-40-21. Next base: position 741 of record JAHIZN010000238.1, on the reverse strand, counting down.
GGACCATTTCCAACAGAGCTGCATGGAGAGTTTGGGGAAGAAATGAGGGCAAAGGGGAATGAGTACGGTGCTACCACAGGAAGACCCAGACGATGTGGCTGGTTTGATGCGGTTGCCTTAAGGTATTCTGCCAGAATAAATGGCTTTGACAGCCTTGTTATCACCAAACTTGATGTCCTTTCTCATCTTGAAACAATAAAAATAGGTGTTGGCTATAAATATAAGGGACAGCTTATAAATGAATTCTCTCACGATTTAAGTGTCTTGAATGGTTGTGAACCAGTGTATGAAGAGATGCCCGGATGGAACAAGGATATTTCGGGTGTCAGGTCTTTTGAGGAGTTTCCAACTCAGGCAAAGGATTATTTGAAAAGGCTCAGCTGCCTGACAGAGACTAAGATTGACATGGTGTCTGTGGGAGCAGAACGGACGCAGACCGTGCGAATGGTGTAAGAAGGCAGGAACAGTTCAGCTAACAGTTCAGGTAGTGTAAGAAAAGGAGATGTGGGGGATTATGGAGGAGATAAGGAGATATAGGGATTAGAAAAATATGAGGATAATACAACTTATCCCATTAGGAATGATAACCCTGTAATCTTCACTTCGATTTTAAGGCATTGATTATATTATTATCCCCATATCTCATGTCATATCTCCATATCCCCCTTCTTACACTTTTAATGTTATAGCCTGAACGATTACAGTTCAGCTAACCGCAGAGACGAGAGAGGCGCTGAGTTG
>JAHIZN010000237.1 GCA_018814245.1 bacterium | reverse complement strand
TAGAGGCAGCTGTTGGATGTTGTCAGGGAACGCAAGAAGAGGATTCCTTTGCCGCAGGGGCAAGGGCAGCAGGCATTGCTTTAGAAAAGACCAATGGTCGGGCAGATGCGGTGTTTGTTTTTGGGGCAATCAAGTATGATCAGCAAGCGATGATCGATGGCGTAAACTCGGTGATACCGAGTGCTGTCCTTGTTGGTTGTTCCACAGATGGAGAGATTGTTACAGATGGGTATATGGAAGACTCTGTCTCTCTGTTGATATTAAATTCAGATGAGTACTCATTTTCTGTGGGATATGGGCTGAATGCTCACCATGATGCCCGAAAAACTGCTCAGGATGCGGTTAACATGGCTCTTGACCATCTTCCTGAGGGCAAATTATCAGGAGGGCAGACACAGAGGTCTGCCCCTACGATTTGTTTCCTGTTTGGTGATGGAACAAAGGCAAATGGGGTTGATCTGGTCAAGGGTGCCAGGGCAATGCTGGGCAATGAGTTTAATATTGTAGGCGGCTTAGCCGGGGATGGGTTCAAATTTGAGAAAACATATCAGTATTGTAATGATCAGGTTATAACTGATGGCGGGGTAAGCCTTTTAATCACTGGCGATATAAATGTTGCCACTGGTGTAAGACATGGATGGACATTTATTGGCAGTGAAAGAAGGGTGACTAAGGCACAAGGGAATGTGGTTTATGAGCTTGATGGAGAGAGTGTCTTTGGTATTTATGAGGATTATCTTGGTGAAAGGGCAGAGGAATTGCCTGGTGTGGCTTTTGAGTTTCCATTTGGGGTAATTGATGAAAACAAGCAGGAGTATCTTCGCTGCCCGGTTGGAGTAGATAGAGAATCAGGAACAATAACCTTTGCCGGAGAGGTTCCAGTGGGGGCAACAATTAGAATGACTACTGGCACAACCATTGACGCTATCAAGGCTGCCAGAGAGGCATCTGAATATGCCCTGTCAGAATTGGGACAAAAGGGATTGACCCCAGCTGTAGCATTTGTCTTTAATTGTTGTGCCCGCAAAAAGGTCTTTGGCCGCAGGACACAAAAGGAGATTGATGCTATTCAGGGTATCCTTGGTGAAAATGTACCCATGATAGGGTTTTACACCTATGGAGAAATTGGACCAGTTGTTGAGGGAACAGGTGATGATTCTATCAAAACCAGTGCTTTTCATAATTTGACAGATGCTATTGTGGTTTTGGGGTAGGCGTTGCTTTGGGGGCGGGTTTTGTATAACCCGCCCCTGCTGGATATGACCACTGTAGGGGGCAGGGCTTGCCTCTGACTCTCATGCTTTGTGTTCCTCCACAAGCGAGAGGATGAACCGTCGGAAAACAGAAAATTCAAAGGGAGTAGGGGCAGACCTATGTGTCTGCCCTAAATTATTCTCCACAATCGCATGAATGAACCGAGAAATCTTCCAGTAATTTACACCCTTTGCCTTGCATTCCACACAGGCGTGTAGTTGAACCGTTCGCTGGCATGTGATAAAAGATGTTAGGACATGCTAAGTTTCGGAGTAACTGCTCAATATCCTGTGGCAATTCGCAGGAGGTTGAAAGCAACAGTAACTATTCAGGCAGCAAGAATACAGATACAGAACCACAAAGGGTGTAAATTCTAAGGAATAAACCATTATCGGGCGGGCGGTTACCTTGTTATCGTTATTGTTCGCAATTATTTTCCCTAAGGAGTTACACCCTTTGTGGTTCTTTCCCTTGTAATCGTTCATCTATTGTTAATTGTGGCTTGCAAAATCCACAGGTTATTGAGCAATTACATTTCGGAGAAGATTATGAAAACGGTTGTTTTGTTGACTGAAAATAATGAATTGCTTGCTGCTGTAGAAAGCTATTGTTACCAGCATGGATTATCAATTCAGCTTCCTTTGACCATTGAAGAATTCCATGGGCAGATTCGGAAGAACAACGGTAGAGATTGTCTCTACATGCTTGATTTAGATGATGTGTCTCAAACAAATGGTATGGGAAATGTCCCTGTTGTTGCTGTTGGACAACCTGCTGTCATCTCTGATAGAATTAGTCAATTAGGGCAATATGAGGATATTATCTTCAGACCAATTATACCAGAAGTCCTGATTTTTAAGCTGAATAAGATAATTGAAAAATTTAACCTATCTAAAGAATTAAAAAATGCCAGAGAAGAAATTAAAAAGCTGAATATAGATGTAGACCACGCCTATGATGAATTGGAAAAGACTGCCCATGTTCTAAAAGCCTCATCCTTAGAGATTGAAAAGGAAAAAAACAACCTCAAAGAACTCAACCAACAATTAGAAAAATTAAATAAGATGAAATCTGACTTTTTAATCACAGTTTCTCATGAGCTTAGAACCCCGCTTTCTTCAATTAAAGCCTTTGCCGAAATCCTCATTGATGACAAGATAGAACAGTCGGAAACAATAGAATATTTGCAGATTATCAATAGTGAAAGCGATAGATTGGGCAGGATGATTAATAATCTCTTAATGACTTCCCAAATTGAAACCAGCAAAATATACTGGAAGATGGGTGCTGTACCCATAAATAGGGTTATTGAAAAAGTTGTAGATGCCATGCAACTGGATATAAAAGAAAGTGGACTAAGATTAGAGACAAATATTTCTTCCGGCATTTCTGATGTCTATGGAGATAAAGACAGATTGGTTGATGTGATGAATAATCTCCTGAACAATGCGATTAATTTTACCCCATCTGGTGGAATAATAAGGATTAATGCTGCAGAACAAATGACAGATGATAAAAGGCTTGAGATTTGGGTGAGTGTTCAGGATGAGGGGATTGGGATTAAACACGAGGAACAGGAAAAGATATTTGATAAATTTTATCAGATAAAAAAGGATATTTTAACAGATAAGCCCAATGGTATGGGGCTTGGTCTTGCTATTTGCAAGGAAATAATTGAGCATCATGGCGGCAGGATATGGGTGGAAAGCAAGCAAGGTGAGGGCAGCAGCTTTACCTTTAGTTTGCCTGTAATAAACAGAGAAGATTAACCGCAAAGACACAAAGACACAAAGGGAGAAAGGATATTGGTATTGTAGGGGCAATTCATGAATTGCCCCTACTGTTGGACACCTGCCTACCGCCCAAGCAAGGACAGGCAGTCGCACAGACAGATGGTGTACTTGCTAATCTGCCATATGTACCTCTAAGTACATATATCATGCCCACAAAATAGTCCTGCAATGAGTTAATATACTGATATGACAATAGTTGCGAATTTTGCAAGATATGCTGGCAAATCTGGCACAACTCTTGCTATATGAAAAGTAAGTCTTTTCTGTGCGGATGGACAGGTAGGTAGCTTTGAATCTTAAAACCTGTAATCCAACGAAAATAACCTCCATGTTGCAGGGCATGGAGGTTATTTTTTTGTTGACATTTTGGAAATTGTATGATATATTTAGCAAGAAGGGTCAAGAGTCTTCTTCAGGAATTTCTTTTCTTCCTTATAATGCGGGGATAGCTCAATTGGTAGAGTATCAGCCTTCCAAGCTGGTTGTTGCGGGTTCGAATCCCGTTCCCCGCTCCAATTTACACAGAAAGATTATCCGCAGATTACGCAGATTACGCAGATTAAGGAGAAGAAAAGAGATGGATGAGGAATATGAAGATATATAGAATTATTAGGGCAAAAAGCTTAGAATATAAACGATTTGTTCTTTAATCTGCGAAATCTGCGTAATCTCGGATATATTCCCTGTTTCTAACTGCGCACAGGTCGAAAAATTATCCTGAAGGAATATTATGCGGACATTGAAATTCATCCTGCTCATTTGTTTTTTATCCGGCTGCAACCTGCTTTCTCCGCAAAAACCAACATCTACAATACAAGAAATCACAGACGCTACAGGGGCAAAGGTTCAAATAAGTATACCATCAAAGAAAATTGTTTCGCTTTCTCCTGGAATTACAGAGGGACTGTGTGCCCTTGAGAAAGGGGACTGTATCATGGCTGTGACTGATGATTGCAGTCATCTGCCACAGGTAAAAGGAAAGGAGAGGGTAGGGGACAAGGGTAATATTTTTATGAAAAACATGATTCGTCTCTCTCCTGAATTGGTTCTATCCACGGATGGGGATATGCCTGAGCAAACCATAACCAATCTGCGGGATATGGGGATAGCCGTATTTGTTTTGAAAAAATGTGCTACAGATAAGGACATATGGGAAAATTTCAGGTTTCTTGGTAAAATAACCAAAAGCCAGGGCGAATCAGAATTAAATATTTCTGAGGCTGATGAAAGGATAGATGCTGTGGCAAAGAAAATAAAAGATAATAGACCAAAAGTTTTTTGGGAAGCAGGCAATAAACCTTTAACCACAGTGGGAATGGGTTCATATGCTGATACTATTATCAGGCTTGCAGGTGGGATAAATATTGTTCAGGGGAAAACAGAATTTCCTTATTATACTGTACCTGCGGTGATCAATAATGACCCTGATGTCATTATTGTAAGCAATGTATCTGAGGAAGGGAGACTGCGATGGAAACAGATTGAATCCATGAGTGCGTCTCAAAACAACAGGATATATTCGGTTGATCCAAGGCTGATGAATGTCTCTACCCCACTTGCCTTGGCAGAGGCTGTGGAAAAGGTATCTGAGTTGTTTTATCCAATCAAATAGAGACAGGCTAAACGCATCTGACAAAAGAATTACGAGGAGGTATTTTATGAGTGAAATATATATGACCAGAGAAACCATTGACAAGCTAAGGGAAGAATTAACCTATCTGAAGGGTAAAAAAAGACGGGAAATCTCTAAGGCTATTGGTAATGCCAGAGAGCTTGGTGATCTGAAGGAAAATGCAGAGTATCACGCCGCAAGAGAAGAACAAGGTTTTGTTGAGGCAAGAATCAAAGTCCTTGAGGATAAATTGAGTCGGGCTACAGTTATGGATAAAGAAAAATTTCCTGATGATACGGTTTGTATTGGGGTTAAGGTAACATTAAGGGATCTAAATAAGGGAACAGAGGTAGAGTATACCTTAGTTGACATGGTTGAGGCTAATTTTGCTGAAAGGAAAATAGCTACTACAACCCCTATTGCTCAAGGGTTAATGGGAAAAAAGGTTGGAGATATTGCAGAGATTCGGGTGCCGGTGGGGATATTGAAATATGAGATAATTAGGATTGTTAGGGAGTAGGGGGGAATCTCGAATTGCGAATCGCGAATCGCGAATCTGGGGGATGGGACAGAATCTCGAATCGCGAATCGGGAATTGCGAATCTGAAGAAAGGGGACAGAATCGGGAATCGGGAATT
>JAHIZN010000236.1 GCA_018814245.1 bacterium | reverse complement strand
CTGCTTCTGGCCACAAAATTTGTCGGCTATGTGCAAAATCCCTGTTGAGACCAGGCACTGCTACATCTGTACTCATAAATCGGACATGGAGTAAGGCATAATAAAGATAGAGAGTGCAGTTGTCGCTCTCAACAAAGTATACAGTATCAATTGGCCAAAAATCGTTCTCGCTCCAGTAAACACTGCCCACATTACCCTTTCTGCCAACGATAATTGCCGGCCCCGAAGCGAGAGCCTTATTGTGTGTCCCGACAATACCACTCGATCCAAACACGGGAACCAAGCCTGGAACTCTGACATCTTCCTTTAATGCTTTCCCATACTCGTTTGGATAAAAGGATATGGTCCATCATAAAGATGTGCTGCATCTCTTGGACGATGTTTTGACTTTCCTCGTCTTACATTACCCAACTCATCAAGTGTTTTCAATACTATTTTCATATCCCCATCTTCCTAAAATTCCCACCAATCTTTTCTTAATTAAATCACTCATCAAACTTCATTTTGCATTTTCTTCTTTCATCAACTCAGCTTCGATTTCTGCTACAGTGGGCAGGCTTCCTTTTAATTCTTTTGGCAGAGAGTTGACAAATGCGGTCTCCCAATCTGCAACACCAATGGGTTTCTGAAAACCGCGAAGAGCATATTCCACTACCACCTTGTTCTTGGATTGGCAAAGGAGTAAGCCGATGGTGGGTTTATCATCAGAATGACGCAAGAGATCGTCCACCGCCGACAGGTATATGTTCAATGTACCAACAAAGCCAGGATCAAAAGGTACGGCTTTCAACTCTACCACAACATAGCAACGCAGCTTGAGATGATAAAACAACAAATCGAGATAGAAATCCATATCGCCTACTTCAAGATGCACTTGCCGTCCAACAAAGGCAAAGCCTGTTCCAAGTTCCAGCAGAAAATGTTGCACATGATCCACCAGAGCTTGTTCGACTTCTCGCTCCCGGCGGGGATCAGCAGTACCGAGAAAATCGAACAGATATGGATCCTTAAACACTTGTGCTGCCATGTCCGAGTCCGCAGGCGGGAGAGTAAGGGCAAAATTGTTGATTGCCTTGCCCTGGCGTTTATGAGCATTAGTTTTAATCTGTATTGTAAGAATATTACGACTCCAACCGTTTTCGCGAGTCATTCTGGCATACCAAAGTCGTGTTTGCGAGTCTGTAATCTTTTCAAGCAAAGTAATATTGTGATACCAAGTGATTTGTGCAAGTACCTCTTGCACAAATTGACGGTTGGTCCAGGCAACAGCGAAAGATCTCATATACTTCAAATTTCGTGGCGAAAGTCCTCGCATATCAGGAAAAGCCTCACGCAAATCAACTGATAATCGGTCAATGACTTTCGCTCCCCAACCTTCATGCTCCTGACGCTTGAGAATCGCCCTACCGATATCCCAATACAAGATGACCATGGCTGCGTTAGCGGTCATGATGACGCGTAATCGCTCTGTCTGAATGCGCTCCTTAATCTCTCCAAGAACAGATATGTAGTCTTCCGGTAAATCTCCGTTGCCGGGACGAACAGGGAATGACGCATCTTTCTGCCGAATATCTTTCGATTTTTGATCCAAACCATTATTGAAAATAGATACTTTTTTTTCTGGTTTCTTCATATCCCCAGCTCCCTAAAATTTTCACTAATCTTTTTCGCCAGATCCACGGCTTGGGTGTTCAGTCTTTCCAATTCAGAGTGAATAGTTCGCATAGTTTCTCCAAAGTCAAAGTCCGGATCTTCTTCCTCCGGAGCAACACCTACATACCTGCCCGGTGTCAGGCTCCAGTCGTTTTCTTTAAGCTCGGCTTTATCCACTAGTTTTACCAAACCTTCTACATCGCGCAACTTTTCTTCTGAAAATCGCTCAATGAGCCATTCGGCTTGGTGATTGAAATAGCGAGCTAATTTTAGCTGATTCACCACCTTATCCCTTGCCTCTTCAGCTTGTTTTTTGAGGTTGGTAATCTCTCGTGTATTCCACTTATCGCTCTCTTTGGCGTTGTAGGTATTCAAACACACATCAATCAAACGGTTAATGAGCCGATATACATCAGTTCGGCTTCTTTGATGAGCTTATTGTTTTCCTCGGCAAGCGGTGCTATTTCCTTGAGGGCTTCGGTAAGATTAATATTGTCTTGGTTTTACTTTTTCCACCAGGCACTTCTTTCTTGCGACAGTGTGGCAACTTTTTGGCTTCCGCCTGTGTACGCCTTCAGACAATCGGCTAACTCTTGAACTATTTCTGATAGTTTGCCGTCTTTAGTACCTTACTCGTGAAATTCTTGCTTTTTGTGCAAGAAAATTTACAATATTCTCGCTAATTACATATTGTGTGCTGGGTTAGATGTGTGGGATTTTACTTTGTGGCATTTCCCCCCGCACATGCCACAAGCAAGTGCAACACTATTACAGGGAAAGAGCCACAAAGGGTGTAAATTCTTAAGATGAACCCTCATCAAGCTCATCTTTACCTTATTATCGTTGTAATTATTCTCCCTATAGAT
>JAHIZN010000235.1 GCA_018814245.1 bacterium | reverse complement strand
TGAGTGTTATCTTGCTCACGGTTACTATCTTCCGCCCATCTGTTATTTTCCGCCCGGTTGCTATCTTCCGCCTGAGTAATATCTTACGCTCTCTTGTAAGGCTAACCAGTGATTATACCATTTCTGTATAATACCACTATTGAATCAGAATGTCAAGAAAAAAGTTGACAAAACCCAGTAAATTTTATATAATTTAACTGGATAACATTACTTTTTACATGTTATCCAGAAAAAGGAGATAAGCATACATGATTAATATCCCAACAGATGTTTTGTCCAAATATAGTTCGATATTGGCTAAAAAGTCGATTCCTATTTCTTATCAGCAGTATTATAAGATGTGGGTCAGATATTATCTTGATTTTTGCTATAAATATGGTTTGAGTTATTCGCATACAGAAAGCCTTGTTCAGTTCATAAAGAAATTACAGGAAAAAAACCAGCCACAATTTCAGCAAAAGCAGGCTGCTCATGCCGTATCTCTTTATTATGAAATAGTGCAAGCCGGTGTTAATGCAGAGGCTGGTAGTAATATAACTTTAGACGCAGAAACTATTTCCTGCTCAGAAATGACAAGGGAGATTCCACCACCATCCCATGTACATATTCCTGGGGAATCGGGGAGCGAAAAGGAGTCAGTTGCAGTTTACCTGTCTGCCGTGTCAACAGTACAGACAAGCACCGCATAGGCAGAATGGCTCATATCGAAAATGTAATTGAGTTGCACCAGAAAGACCTCAAAGCAGGTTACACAGGTGCATTTATGTTTGGCTTGCTCGAAAAGAAGCATAAGGATTGCGGAAAGGAGCTGATATGGCAGTGGTTTTTTCCAGCAAAGATGTTGACCTTTGTTCCTGATTCAAAGGAATTAAGGAGATACCATCTCCATGAGAGTCATGTGCAGAGGGAGATTAAGGAAGCGGTCGGAAAGGCAAAGATTCTGAAGCGGGCTTCAGCCCATACCTTTCGCCACAGCTTCGCCACCCATCTCTTGCGATATCCGTACTATTGTCGTGTCAACTGTTAATTGTCGCATAGTTAATTATGTATGGACAGGGTGACAGAGGTGCTGCCTCCCCTGTCTCTGCCCCACCAATAAGCGACCACAAGGGTCGCAGCTACAAAGATTCCCACACACAACAATCGATCACAATGTAGCTGCAGGGTGCTATTAGCGTTACCTTCTTGTTCCTGCCGACACACAAGAAGCAACCACAAGGAGATAACACCTCCGGCAGGTTGCAGCTACAAGAATCTAACACATAATAAGTGACCACAATGTAGTTGCAGGGTGACAGGGGTGCTGCCTCCCTTGTCTCTGCCACCAATAAGCGACCACAAGGAGGAAGCTCCTCTGGCAGGTCGCAGCTACAAAGATTCCCACACACAACAATCGATCACAATGTAGCTGCAGGGTGCCAGGGGTGCTACTCCCTTGTCCCTGCTTAACAGATACCCACAAGGAGAGAGCCTCTCTGGCAGGAATGTCCCTACAAATTGTTATGCATCAAATTAAGATTGAGACGACACTGCCAAAAATATCGAAAATTCGTAATGGGTCAGTGATTGGCAGATAAGGGAGAATTGGAGAAAAATCGACAAATTTAATCCGTTTTTCTCTCCTCACCGTATCACCGCCATCTTCCCTACAGTCCTATCCTTCTCATTGGTCATGAGATAAATATATACCCCGCTTGCTACTGGTTCGTTGTCATTATTCTTGGCATCCCATCTCCATTTACCGTCTGATGGTGCGGGCACGCTTTCGTCCCATACCAGCTCCCCGGCAATATTGTATATTTTCACATCAACCATGCCTACATTAGGCAGCCCCTCAAATTTAATCTCATCACCCAGCCCAATAATCAGTGGGTTGGGGTATGCCTTTACATTAATAAATCGATCGCTGAGCGGCACAAGGCTAACTCCCAGCTGGGCATCATTGGCAATAATATTTATTGCCCCCTTCGGGCTTAATACCTTTGTCTCCCGATTATTCATGGTATTAAAACCAATCGTTATTCCGCATGTCCCCACTGCCTTTGCCCTGAAGCTGATAACGGCTAAAACACCTGAGCCTGAGGCAGCACCTGACAGCAGGTATGAGGTAAAGTCTATCCTGCCTGTTTGGTTGTTTACCTGATTCTTTATTGTCCCTGCTTTAGCTGGAAAATCCCCGGGGATAATTTGTGTGTCCGGTGTATCTACATCTGCATCGACTACCTCTAATACATCTGGGTTAAATTCAAGGTGGAGTTCTGCTACAGCCAGATCCTTAACATCTGCCACGCGTACCCTGACTGTGAAGATGCTGTTTATTGTTGGATTAATAGATTGCGGCTCAATGCTTAGGGATGCGGTTGCAGCCATACTGCCTGCTTTTAGTTGTTGTACAGGCAGCATTATGGGTGCCAGATTCTGACTGACACTCCCGAAGTTATGTCTTAAGCTAAGCAAATCATACCCATTGATACTGTCATCTGGCTTGAAATCAGCCTCAGGGTTCCAATTAGTCTCACCCTTTATCGAACCAAAGGCATTGCGTAACACCAACAGGTCAGAGCCATTAACCATACCATCGTTATTGGCATCCCCTGCAAGCAGCGAGATGGTGCCAATATTTACCTGTTCATTCTCAGCAACCATAATCCTACTCCTTGTCCCAAGGCTTGACCCGGGAATATCTGCTGTTAAGGTATATGTCCCTGGTGCTATCCCTGAGAAGGAGAAATGGCCAAACTTATCTGTTGTTGTTGTCCCTGCATTATTATTCAGTGTTACGGTTATTTTATCTGTAAAGAAAAAGCTGCCTGCCTCTAATATGCCAACAACCCCATTGATACCACTGTTCCATCCCCCTGCAGCTGTTATTGTGGCTGTTGTCATGGTAAATGGGATAGATGTATGGTCATTTAGCAGCTTTGTCTCTTGATTACTCACTGCATTAAGGTTAAAGGAAATTGTTGATGTCCCGCCACGAATAGACTTAAGGATAATGGTGGCAATTGTACCATTGCCTGTAGCTGTCCCAAAAAGGAGGAGTGAGGTAAATTGAATAAGCCCCTTGTCATTATCAACCGTATTCCTGATAACATTTTCTTCACCAAATAATCCGCCATTCTTAATCTGAATGCCGTCTACTGATGAACCATTGCTGTCCATAACCTGCAATAGCTGTGGGTCAAACAAAAGGTGAAGCTCTGCTACGCTCAGGTCAGTAACATTTTTCGCCACGATATCTACAGGGAACACATCCCCTGCGTTTACCGGGATTACAGATGGTGATAGTATGAGCATTGTACCTGTACCAAGTGGCGGGGTAGTTGAGCCAACTGTAACATGTTCAGATATCAGTTGATATGGGATTGGAACATTGTCTGTATTTCTCAGGCTTATGCTTCCCATGATTATTGCCATGTCAGTGGTTATCTCTTCTTCTGTTGTAACCCTGCTATTAATACGCAATAGATAACCATCAGGGATGACTGCATCTACACCCAAAACAGCCATTGATATATCTATCGTTCCGGTTGTGGTGACAACATGCGCATCAAAAAATAGGTTGGGAAGCCCGGAAAGGGCATCTCCCTTGGTAATACTGTCCACACTCATCTTGGTAATATCATACTGCAGAACAAGATTCGCCCCGCACAGCTTCCCGCCTGCGTTGGCAATACTAATATCTGTGCAAATATTCTTGCCATCAAGGGTTGACCTCATCCTGACCACTGTCTGGGTGTTTGTTGCCATACAAGTAAGCGTGGCGTTGAGAATCAAGGTTGTGCTGGTGGAGACGGTAATCGTCCCTGACCATACTTGGCAGCCATCCTTGATCAGGGTAATGGTATGCGTACCGTAAGGCACATTAGTCAGTGCAGCAGGGGTTGTTTTATTTGCAGCTATGCCATCCAGAAAAATCGCTGCTTCGCTTGGGGTGGATGTGATAGATATTGATCCGTAGACACGCAGCGAGGCATTCACAAGGGTTGTTGTGTTTGTGGAAAGCGTTATTGTTTCCACCCATGTTTCATAGCCATCCTTACTTAGGGTAATGGTGTGCGTGCCTGATGGTATCATGCTCAAGCTGCATGGGGTTGTCTTGGTTGTAGTAGTGCCATCTATAAAAACCGCTGCCCCGCTCGGGTCGGATGTAATTGAGATTGAGCCGCACAAGACAACATCCAGGGATACAGCCTGCTCCTTGTTCACTACTATCATGTCCTTCCATGTCTCACACCAATCCCTTGTCAGTGTAATGGTGTGTGTGCCCAGAGCCACAGATAATACTGCCGGTGTAATCTTATTTGTTGCTGCCCCATCCAGATAAATCCATGCTCCTGACGGGATAGTATTCACAGACAATGAACCGTGGATAACAGGGCTTCCGCAATACTCAACCCCCCAGCAAGGAGAATAATTATTGATTGCGTTATCCATGACCAATCGAGGAGACTTTCCATCCACATCAATCATGGCTATCTTGCTGTTTGCATCTAACTGAGTACAAAAGACAATTCTTGCACCATCTGGTGAAAAGGCGGGCTTGGTGTTCTTATTCAAGTTATTAGTAATCATCGTCTGATTTGTGCCGTCAGTATTCATCAGGTAAATATCAAAATTACCGTCTCTGTCCGAGGCAAAGGCAATCTTTGTGCCGTCCGGAGAAAAGCTCGGGTCGATATTTACCCCTGAATTAGCGGTAAGCATTCTCGCTGCGGTGGACGATCCACACAAGGGTATGGTACAGATATTACCATTTGAGGCAAAGACAATCTTTGTCTCCTCCGGCGAAAATGAGGGACAAGAGACACTGTTTATCCCATCTGTCAATTGTATCATCCCACTCCCATCACTATTCATCACAAAGATATTGGTATCTGAACAGAATACAATCTGTTTTCCGTCTGAAGAAAATGAGGGTGAATGTTTATTTATTCCTGTACCTGTCAGCCGCATTTGACAGGTACCGTCGATATTCATCAAGCATAATTCGTTATCAGAGACAAAGACAACCGTTGAGCCATCTGGAGATATATTCGGGTCATGATCATCAGCCTGATTATCTGTCAATCTCAATAGACCGCTGCCGTCTGGATACACACTGTATATCTCCTGGTTGCTGACAAACACTATTCGTCCGGCATTTGTGCCTATTGGAAAAAGCTCAAGGTTGAGGATTAGTGTTTTATCCTCCATGGCAATGGTTGCCTCTTGAGTAAGTGATTTTACCCCATACTCAGGCGGGGCACTGCACCGTAGGGAATAATTTCCACCAGCAAGATGAGGGATGACATATTGTCCATTGGCATCAGTGCGGGTTGAGGCAATCACCTTTCCATCTTGCAGCACCTCAATCAAAGCACCCTTTATCGCTGCAGCATTGGCTGTAGCAGCAGAGACAGCCACAGTGTCAGCCATCTCCTCTTTAATCATGGCAGTATCATCTATCGGTGCAGCATCGGTTGCGGTGTTGTCAGAGACAGCCACGCTGTCAGCCGTACTCTTAATCGTAGGAGACTTCTTCGTCTTCTCCGCGTTCTCCGCGTCTCCGCGTGAGACAACAACACCAGAGATTGTCCCCGGCCCCACATCACCCGGTGCCCATGAGGGCTGATAATCATTACTATTATTATTGGTCAGCCGCATCTGACAAGAGCCGTCAAGAGCCATGCTGTAGATCTCACCCTTGCCGGCATTATCCCTGTCAGTTGTAAAGGCAATCCTTTTTCCATCTGGTGAATAGGCTGATATGGCATCACTTCTCCAGCTTTGGGTCAACCCTGTTATGGTTCGCTGTTCAAGGTTAAACAAATAACCCTCTTGATCATTAGCATTCACCCCGGTAAAGGCAATCGTCTCCCCACTTGGCGAGAACACAGGCTCTGCCTCTTGCAATAATCCATTTGTTATGGTAGCAAGATTAACACCGTCCTTGCTGCTTATGTATATCTGTTTATCCCTGGTAAAAACAATCCTTGTTCCGTCTGGTGAAAAACAAGTGGATTCACCAGTAAGATTAGCCTCAAATCTCTTCTGCTGTGTCCCGTCATCGTTCATAATCATAAACTCAAGATTACTTGAAAAGATAATCTGCCTGCCATCTGGTAAAAAGGCTGGCGACTGATTGTTTTTCAAAGAATGGGTAAGCCTTTCCTGACCCGTACCATCAGCATCCATGATATAGATCTCATTATATCCAGTTCTGTCAGAAACAAAGACGATTTTTTTGCCATCAGACGAAAATTCAGGGGTATAGTTATTATAATTATCATGGGTAAGCCTTGTCTGGTTTGTCCCATCTGCATTCATTACAAATATTTCTTTGCTGCCGCTGCGGTCAGAGATAAAGGCTATCTTCCCGCCCCTTGAGCCAATAGGAATGATGGAAAAATCTATGCCGACTGTAACCTGATCCTGCCTGACCACGATTGCTTCTTCAAGAAATTGGGTGGCATAGCCTGTAGCAGAGACCCGTAAGCGATAGATACCGGGTGTCAGCCCAAATATTGTGTACTTGCCGGTTGGACCGCAGGATGCAGCACCAGCTGCTGCTGAACCCTGAATTGCCTCTATCCTTGCACCGAACACTGCCTCCATATTCTTGGCAGAGATAACCTTGCCGGCAATACTTGCCTGACCATAGCCGCCGGAAACCCAGCACAGATGAAGGCTGTCCTGATTCATGATGGGGCTGAGGTGATCGTTTGGCTCAAGATTGATAAGCGGGGTCAATCCCTCCCCATCCAGATCCATTATATATATCCGTTTGAACCCATCCCTGTCTGAACAAAAGGCAATCCTTGTCCCATCGGGTGAAAATTGCGGGTCATAATCATGGGCAGGGTTATTGGTTAGTGTTTTTACCGCTGTGCCATCCACATTCATGATTAATATCTCTTCATTACCGTTAGCCGTACAGGTATAAACAATTCGTTTGCCATCAGGCGAGATGCAGGGGTCATAATCAGCATACAGGTTATTGGTTAACCTTTTTTGTCCGCTGCCATCTGCATTGCAAACATAAATCTCTTTGTTGCCATCACGGTTAGAGACAAAGACGATTTTCCCACCGTCCCTGCTGAGGCATGGATCGCTATTACTATAACCCATCAAATCCTTGGTTAATCTGGTTTGTCCGCTGCCATCCAAATTCATGATATAGATTTCTTTGTTGCCATCCCTCTTGCTGCAAAAGGCAATCTTGTCACCGTCAGCAGACATGCTCGGATGACTGTCCTCACCCTCAGAGATGGTCAGTCTTTTTTGTCCATTTCCCTCTTCATCCATGATATAGATCTCTTTATTACCATCACGGTCAGATACAAAGGCTATCTTTGTGCCATCCATGGACAGGGTTGGCTGTATGTCTTCAGTCAGGTTAAATGTCAGCCTCTGCTGGTTGGAATTATCACCATTCATGGTATAAACTTCAGGATTGCCATCCCTTTCAGAGGTAAAGGCAAATATCCCCTGCTGCCTGAAATAAGGCAGACTGAGATTAATATCAGCGGTTGTTGCTTGAGCAATCACATTTACTTCCCCTTCATAAGCCTTGCAAATATATTCAGGGTGTGAGGCAATTATCGTACATGTTCCAGTCGGGATATTGCCGATGCTATATGTGCCATTGATATTGGTTGTAGTGGCAGCAATAAGTGTTTGTCCATGATAAACAGCTACCTTTGCCCTGTATATTGGGATTGAGTTCAATAGCCTGCTGACAACACCAGAAACGCTGCCGACAAGAAATCCTACATCCCCGGGACCCCATGATGGCTGGAAATCATTGGTCAGATTATTTGTCAATCTTTGTGTGTCCCTGCCCTCAACATCTACGGTATATATCTCATTGTTTCCATCACGATTTGAATAAAAAGTAACCCTCTGCCCATCCGGAGAAAACGATGGGGAAAGATTTTCAGCAGTATTGCTGGTCAACCTTCCCTGATGACTGCCGTCAGCATCCATGATATAAACATTTTCATTAGCGTCGCGGTTAGAGACAAAGGCTATTTTTAACCCGTCAGGAGAAAATGTTGGGCTATGGTTTCGGCTGCTGCTCCCGGTAAGGTTTACAGTGTTTGAGCCATTAACATTACAGATATAAATATTTTCATCCTGCTGGCTCAATCTGTTGGTAAATATAATCCTTTGTCCATCAGGTGAAAACGAGGGAGAGAAATAGCCGGTGGTACTTCCAATGGTAGTGCTGCCGATAATGGCTTGTTGCTGTATGGTTTCAAGGTCAATAATCCGTATGCTATTTCCTGTAGAGTAGACAATTTTTTTGCTGTCTGAGGAAAAGCTGGGATTATTGTCCTGAGTATTGCTTGTAGTCAGCCGTATCTTGTTTGAGGCATCGCTATTTATGATGTAGATGTCATCATTTCCCCCCCCTATATCAGAGACAAAGGCGATTTTCTGCCCGTCAGGGGAAAGGCATGGCTGATAAAAATGTGAACAGCTCCCAGCTTCTTTCCATCTTTCTCCAGAGGTAAGCTGCTGCTGATTAGAGCCATCTGCATTCATGATATAAATTTCAGTACCAGTACCCTCATTTCTTTGGGCAGTAAAGACTATCTTGCCATTCTTGTTTCCTATGGGCATAATTGCCGCATTTACAATGGCAGCCATATCAGAGATGACCCTGACCGGTGAGGCAACCCGTTTCAGGGCATACCTGCCCGGGTAGGATGCTGTAAGCATGTATTCACCAATGTACACATCAGGGATAGTATAATGACCAAAAACATCTGTAATATTTGTTGCCACAAGCTGTTTAGCCTGATAGATATTTATTGTGGCACCCGGTACAGCAAAGCCATCGCTCTGATTTGTTATATTTCCGCATATCCATCCGCTGCCAACCCCACCAGCTGACCATGACGGCTTTGTATCGCTGGCAGTGCCAAAGGTTAATTGAGTCAGCCCGCTGCCGTCAAGGTTGACTGTGTATAAATCAGGGTTATTTGCCCAAAAGATTATCTGTTTTCCGTCTGGTGAAAAGCAGGGCTCGTGCAGATCGCTGTCCAGATTAATGGGTATACATTGTTGATTTCTGCCATTTATATCCATGAGGTAAAGCCTGTACCTTTCCCCATCTCGATTTGAGGAAAAGACGATTTGTCTCCTGTCTGGTGACAGCGATGGCGAAAGGTTGGTGGACGATGAACCGGTAAGATTACGAGTATTTGTACCGGGAATATCCAGACTATAAATCTGAGACAGCCCATCCTTGCTCAAGCAAAAGATAAGCCTTGTGCCATCCGGCGAAAAGCAGGGGGTTGTAATAGTACCATTTCCCTTGAGCAGCGTGGTCATGGTTCCTGCTGCTATATTCTTCAGGCAGATGTCTTTCCCAGAGACAAAGGCAATGAATTTTCCATCCGGTGAAAAACAGTGTGAATCGTCTGCCGACCCGCCAATAGTCAGTTGAACCATGTTAAGCCCATTGGTATCCATCAAATAGATGTCATTGTTCCCGCTTACATCTGATGAAAAAGCAATTTGTCTGCCATCAGAAGAAAGGTTGGGGGAATAATAGCCGGGAGGCGTAGCAGTACCAGTGTATTGAATATCGGGTGTCAACCTGATTGTAGGTGTACCAGATGCATTCATCAGGTAGATGTGGAATGCACCATCCCTGTTAGAGCTAAAGGCAACCATGCCCCCCTTAACCACAGGTGTCAGGGAAAGGCTGATTGGTGTATCTGTCCCGGCAATAATGGATATGGTACCTATAACACATTGCGTATCATAGCCCGGGGCAGATGCCCGAATAAAGTATGGCTCTGCCACAAGATTCTGAAGGATGAATTTCCCGCTTGCATCTGTTACAGTACTGGTAATAGCAGCTGTCCCCTGAAATGCCTCAACTGTTGCTCCAAAGATAGGTGTGGAATTAAGGCTGCAGCTAATGACCCCAGAAAATGAGCCTGTCCTGACACCATCTGGCGACCATGAGGGATGGGAATTGTTTTTTAGTTTAGTATTGGTTGTTAATTGTACCCTGTTAGTACGATTCGCATTTATTATGTAGACCTGACCACTGTCTGAAAATGCTATCCTTTTGCCATCGGGTGAAAAGCAGGTGGGAGCCCCTCTGGTAGGGTTGTCTGTCCCCTCAGATAGCAGGGTTACACCGCTGCCATCTATGTTCATGATATATATTCCCTCGCCATCATTACGATTTGACCAAAAGACTATGCTCAATCCGTCGGGTGAAAAAGATGGGTTGCAGTTATTACTACTTGTGCCTGTGAGATTTACCGTGTTTGTGCCGTCAATATTCACAAAATAAACTTGCGATTTTCCATCCCTGTTGGAACAAAAAATTATCCTTGTCCCATCCGGAGAGATGCAGGGTGATGAATCCTTGCATGAATTATTGGTCAGCCTCCTCTCACCCGTACCATCGCTATTGACCGTATAGATCTCATCATCCCCATCCCAGTTTGTAGTAAAGGCTATCCTTTTACCGTCCGAGGATATGGCTGGTTCATGGTCGCGATTTGGGTCATTGGTCAGCCTTTTCACGCTCCGTGTACCTTCAACATCCATTATGTAAACCTCATCATTTCCGTCGCGATTAGAGGTAAAGACCAGCCTTTTGCCATCTGATGACAGGCATGGGTCAAGATCCTGTGCCGGGCACTGGGTAAGATTGGTCAGGTTTGAGCCATCGACATTCATGATGTATATCTCGCTATTATCGCGTAGAGACGCAACATCTTGCGTTTCTGCAACAAAGGCAATCTTGCCGCCCTTTTCCACGGGAATCAGTGGAATATTGATGCTTTTGGTTGTGCTGCTGGCAGTTACCATGACAAAATCCTGCTGGTATCGGGTTGCATAATTGAGACAAGAGGCATAAATCAGATACTTTCCTGCCGCAAGCCCATCAATACAATAATTGCCAGAAGCATCGGTTATCCCTGTGCTAACAACCCTTGACCTCTGAATTATTCTTATGCCTGCCCCGGCAATCTTACTTTTCGTATTTGCATCAGTAATGGTGCCGCAAATAGAGCCTGTCTTCACCTCACCCGTTGACCATACGGGAGAATAATTGTGTCCGGAATCAATGGTAAGTGCACCGTTTGTTGTGACGCAAATCTCGTTGCTCAAATCAAAGGCAATTCCTTCCCCATCCGGTGAATAGCTCAGGGTACCTGAGCCATGGCATAGCTCCTGTGCCACTGTTTCGCCAAGATTTATGACATAAATAGTATCCGTGGATGTTGCTGCCCAGAAGATGAGCCGCAGACCATCCGGGGAAAAGCAAGGGTTGAAACAGCCGCCCGGAATATTAATTATTTGAGTCATCCCGCAACCGTCAACACCTATCGTATAAATCTTAGAATCCCCCTGATAATCACAGCAAAAGGCTATTTTTTTCATATCCGGCGAAAAACATGGTGAAGACTCGTTAGCCATGCTATTTGTCAGCTTCCTTTGGTTCTTACCGTCAGCATCCATGATATAAATATCATCATCCCCATCCCGATTGGCGGTAAAGGTTATTTTTGTCCCATCCGGCGAGAATCGCGGCTGTCTATCGCTGCCCGGAGAGGTCGTGAGTCGAGTGCACGAAGTGCCAAAGCTATCCATGATGTATATCTCTTCATTATTATCCCTGACAGAGGTAAACACAACCCTCATCCCATCCGGCGAGAGACATGGGTCATAATCGTCAACGAAATTATCGGTAAGCCGGGTTTGGTTTGTACCATCTGCATTCATCACATAAATCTCTTTATTGGCATCACGGTCAGAGACAAAGGCGATTCGTCCACCACTCTGCCCAATGGGTTGAAGTGAAAGATTTATCTCTGTAGTAGTATCCTGAGTGATGCAGACATCATCAGCAAAATATTTGGTTGCATATCCCGGACTCGTTACCTTGAGGCTGTATTTCTCTGCTGCAAGATTGCTGATATTATACCTGCCGTTTAATCCGGAAGCAGCAGTGGCAATAGTAGTTGTCCCTTGACATACCTTGATTAAAGCCCCATTAATTACCGTATTACTGCATGTATCAGTGATAATTCCACTGATAGCACCTGGTTTCACCTCACCCGGCGACCAGAAAGGCGAATGGTTATTGGCTGAGTTGCTTATTATAGTCTGACTTATCTGACTCGTCTGACTTAAGATAATATTACCATCACGAGAAAAGACAATGTGCCTATTATCAGGGGAATAGCATGAGCTGCCTGAACCGTTGGATAACAAACGAACACTCTTATCAGTCAGATTCATCTCACACAATTCATTCACGCCTCGCTGGAAGATTATTTTGCTTGCGTCCATAGAAAAACATGGGTGGCACGTAGGGGCAGACCCCTGTGTCTGCCCTCCTCCCTGTGTCTGCCCTCCTCCCTGTGTCTGCCCTTCTGTAAGCCTGACCTGACCCGATCCATCTGCATTCATCATATAAACCTGCGGAAGCCCGTCCCGCTCCGAACAAAACACAATCCTTGTGCCATCAGCTGAGAATCGCGGGGATGAATCATTATAAAAGTTATAGGTCAGCCGTTTCTGGACAGAAGAGGCAATATCCAGAAGGTATATCTCCTTGGTAGAGGCATAGCCGCTTGCATAGGCAATGGTTTTGCCATCAGGCGAAAGGCATGGATCCTCATCGTTTAATGAATTGGTTGTCAGCCGCCTGAGATTTGAGCCGTCAGCATTCATCATATATAATTCATTTGTGCCCTCGATATTGGCATGAAAAACAACCTTGCTTCCGTCATAGGAGAGTGACGGGCTATCCTCAACTGCCGTGTTATTCGTCAATCTGGTAGGATTTGAGCCGTCATCAGCATTACAGATATAAATATCAGTGCTTCCCTTCCAGTCAGATACAAAGGCTATCTTACCCCCCTTAGCTCCCATGGGCACGAGGCTTAAATTTACATCAGTCTGTTTTGTCCCCGGGGCAAGGCTGATGCCTGCTCCAAGGTATCTGATTGCATATCCTTCTGAAGAACACCGTAATACATATGTTGCAGTGCCGGGTACAATGATGGTGTACGCCCCCTTGACATTGGTCAGGGTACTTTTGACCACTGACAGGGGGGAAGCTGTCTCTGTCCCGGCTATCAGCAGCTCTACCAAGGCATTCTGAATAATTGTCCCACCCTGAGCAGAGGTTATGACGCCCGAGATAGAGGATGGAACAACCCCAACCGAGGCAATTGTCCAGTTAGGCTGATAATCATTGCTCGAATTATTGGTCAGCCTTGCTGGATTATTGCCATTAATATCCATTATCCAGAGTTCATCATTATTGCACAGTCTTCTGGAGGTGAATGTAATCCATTTACCATCCGGAGAAAAACCTGCCTCCCCATCATAATCAGGCGAATTGGTCAGTCTCCTCTGGTTTGAGCCATCGATATTCATGATATAAACCTCTGCATTTCCATCCCGATGTGAGGTAAAGGCGATTTTCTCACCGTCAGAGGAAAATACAGGGTCATAATCATAGGCAGCATTAGTGGTCAGCCTCTTCTGGTTTGAACCATTCCTATCCATGATAAAGATATCATAATTCTGATTGTAATACCTGCTGAATATAATCCTTGAGCCATCCGGAGAAAAGCAGGGGGAAATGCCTGCCCCAAGATTGATTTGATTTGAACCATCCGCATTCATGGTATATATTGAAAAGGTTTTGTTTCGGTCAGAATGAAAGGCAACCAGCTTGCCGTCAGGCGAGAAGACAGGGCATGAGTCTTTTGCGTTATCATCGGTCAATCTTTTTTGCTCGCTGCCGTCTGCATTCATCACATAGATCTCATAGTTTCCATCACGATTAGAGGCAAATACTACCCTTGTGCCATAAACAGCAGGATTCATCTCATCTGACGGGCTATTGGTCAGCCTTGATTGGTTGGATCCATCAGCATTACAGATATAAATCTCTGAATTACCATTCCGTTCAGCGGTAAAGACAATCTTGCCATTGGTTGATCCAATGGGAAATAGTGGAATATCAATATCAACTATTCTGATGTCTGTGGTAATATTAAGCTTGTCAGGATAAAATTTTGTTTCGTATCCAGACAAAGACAGCCTTAACATAAAGTATCCTATGGGAATGTTGTCCACGGTGTAGTTGCCGTTTGTATCAGTGGTAATGCTTCCAATCACACTCATATCATCTCTGAGTATTTCAATCAAGACACCATTAACAGGATTATCAAGGTGATCAAAAACTTTGCCAGAGATAGAGCCGGTACCAACATTATCTGCACCCCAGATGGGTGAGTAGATATTATCTAACAGGAAGGTAATCCTTTCCTGATGCGTACCATCTGTATCCATGGTATAGACCTCTATTTTATTGTTAATGGTAGAGCAAAAGGCTATTTTTGTCCCATCAGGGGAAAAGAATGGGTCATCGTCGCACCCGGCATTATATGTCAGTCGGCGTTGATATGAGCCGTCAATATTCAGGCAATAGATTTCTCTGTTGCCATCGCGGCTGCTCCAGAAGACAATTTTTGTGCCATCGGGTGAAAATGATGGGTCCCTGTCCTCGTATGAATTTGTGGTCAATCTTCGTAACCCCGAGCCATCCATGTTCATGATATATATCTCATAGTTTCTATCCCGATTAGAGGCAAACAATATCCTTGTCCCATCGGGTGAAAATGTTGGGTTACAGCTATTACCTGTGGTATAGGTCAGCCTCTGCAGTCCATTACCCTTAATATCCATCATATAAACCTCATCATGACCATCACGATTTGAGGTAAAGATAACCCTTTGTCCATCGGATGAGAATTTTGGTTCGCGGTCAGATGAAGGATTATTGGTAAGCCTCAAATGGGTAGAGCCGTCAGACTCCATGATATAGATTTCAGGGTTGCCATCACGATTGGAACAAAAAACAAGCCTTCTGCCATCCGGAGAAGGGCTTGAATCGCCGTCATACCCATGGCTATAGGTTAGCCTTGCTGGGTGCGTTCCATCGCGGTTGACAATATATATTTCTGCATTATCACTTGCTACGAAAGATGTAAAGGCTATCTTTGTTTGAGATAGGGTTGTAGGCTTTAAGGAAATGTTTATATTTAAGCAAATAAATCCTTGCACAACAGCTGCCTGTCCCTGAAAACTTGATGGTATGTATCCGGGATGAGATACCCTTACAATAAATAAACCGGCTGGAAGGTCAGAAATGGTGTAGGTTCCAGCTGTATTTGTAGTTGCCGAGCCAATAACAATAATACCCTGAATAACCTCAACCAGTGACCCGTCCACTGGTGCATTCCCATCATGAGAATTGGTTATTGTGCCGCAGATAGCCCCAGTGGGAACAAAACCCACTCCCCAACTCGGATAAAACTCAGTGTCAATGTTAGTGGTAAGCCGCTGTACATTTGATCCTGCATTATCCATGGTATAGATTTCATAGCTATCCCCTGTCAGGGGTGATGCATCTCGATTAGAATAAAAGGTTAAGGCACAGCTGTCTGGTGCAAAGCATGGATCGCAATCCCTGCCGGGTGAGGTTGTCAGCCTTTCTTGTCTGCCGTTACTGGTGTTAATGCAGTATATCTCATAATCACCACTAACATTTGAGGCAAAGGCTATTGTCTCACCACCCGGTGAAAATGAGGGGTGGTACTCTTCACCAGCAGATGAGGTTAATCGTTGTTGGTTGCCGCCATTACTGTCCATGGTGTATATCTTGTTGCTATTATTGACATAAGCAACGAAGGCAATCCTTTCCCCATCCGGCGAAAATGTGGGTTCATACTCGTCATACGGGTTTGAGGTAAGTCTGGTTATCTCAAGTGTGTCAATGTCCATAAGGAAAAGGTCTGCATTCTCATATTGATAGGCTGCAAAGAGTATCTTCTTCCCATCGGGTGAAAATGTCGGGTAGCAGTCGTTCCATGTCGTATTTGTCAACATCTTTTGTTCTGTACCATCAGCATTCATAATAAAAATATCCTCATTCCCGCTGCGGCGAGAGGTAAAGGCTATCCTTGTTCCGTCAGGGGAAAGGCAGGGGTCAATATCTGAGCATTGGTTATAGGTTAATCTGGTTTGCTTTGAGCCGTTGGCATTACAGATATAAATCTCCTGATTGCCATCACGGTTAGAGACAAAGGCTATCTTGCCAAAGGTGGGACCGAGTGGATAAAGCAGAATATTGGCTGACGATCCTTGGGGGGATATTGCTACGGGTTGCGGCAGCCAGGTGGTTTTGAAGCCCGGGCATGACACCCTGATCCTGAAAAGCCCTATGGACAGGTTATCAATTAAGTACTGCCCGTTTGAGGTGGTGGTAGTTGAGGCAATGACGGTTTTATTTTGCATCATCTCTATGAGGGCACCTGCTACCTGTTGGGATTGAGATGAAGTACCGCTAGCAGGCATTTCTACCCTGCCGGAGACAGAGCCTGTAGCAACAGAGCCTGATGACCACGAGGAATTGTTTGAGGATATGTCGGCGGCGAGTTTTCTTAAACCACCTGTGCCGTCTGCATTTACAACAAACAATTCAGTACTTCCATTCCGGGTTGAGCAAAAGGCAATCTGTTTTCCGTCAGGTGAAAAGCAGGGACAAGAGTTTTTGGACATTTGGTCGGTAAGCCTTATCAGCCCGGAAGAGCCGTCAATATTTATGATGTAAATGTCTGCATTTGTACCTGATTGCATGCTAAAGGCAATTTTTTGCCCATCTGGAGAAAAGGCAAGGCTTGTCTTGGCACCAGTGGTACCAGTAGCAGTAATCAGCCTTGTAACCCCTGAGCCGTCCACAGCATCCATGATATAAAGGTCATAACCTCCGCCCCCGCCAGAGGTGCTACCCCTGTTTGAGGAAAAAGCAATTTTCCTGCCGTCTGGTGAGAACGAAGGATACGAATCAGATGCTGAATTATTAGTCAGGCGGGTTGGGTTTGAGCCATTGCTATCCATACGATAGATCTCATAATTACCATCCCTGTTGGATGAAAATACTATCTTGGAGCTATCGGCTGAAAATGATGGGGACAAATCCTGTGCTGAAATATTGGTAAGTCTTGTTTGCCCTGATCCATCCTTGTTCATGATATAGATTTCAGGGTTATTATCACGATTAGAGACAAAGGCTATTCTTTCATTGTCCCATGACACGCATGGGTCATAATCATCACAGATGTTATAGGTCAATCTTGCCATACCAGAACCACTGGAAGCATTAGCATTAAGAGAATAAATCTCACGATTTCCATTAAGATTAGAGTCAAAAGTGATTTTGCCAAGGGTATTGCCTACGGCTATAAGTGGAATATCAATATTTTGAATGTTTGAAGCATCAGTCCTGATTGTGGACGGGAAAAAACGGGTGGCATAGTCAGGGGCAGAAGCCCTGATTGAATATATTTCTGGTGTAAGATTGGGAAAGGAATAGCTGCCATTTGCGTTAGTTGCGGCACTCCCAACAACAATATTATTGCAGAATACCGTAACAATCGCACCAGATATCGCCTCTGACTGGTTCAGAGAATTGACGACACTACCATGAATTGTTCCGTAACCGTATGAGATGGATGGCGCAAATAGAACCAAGAACACCATCCATTTGATGCTGTTTTCTCCCCCCATCATTAATTTTTTATACCACATTCGTTTGTACTTTAACCTCTTTTGACCTTTGCTGCGTTGACTGTAATCGTTCATGCTATAACATTAAAAGTGTAAGAAGGGGGATATGGAGATATGACATGAGATATGGGGATAATAATATAATCAATGCCTTAAAATCGAAGGGAAGATTACAGGGTTATCATTCCTAAGGGGATAAGTTGTATTATCCTCATATTTTTCTAATCCCT
>JAHIZN010000234.1 GCA_018814245.1 bacterium | reverse complement strand
CCTGCAAAACCAATCCCAGACAAGATAGTAACCAAACTCATCCCAAAGCCCATCCTTAACCAAAATCTTTTCATTCTTACACGCCCTCCTTTGTGTTACGATTTTAGAAATTATAGCACAAAATAAAAATTATGTCAAGCAAAATTTCGAGTAATGGCAACCACAGGGGTCTGCCTCTACACGCTTATCAGGGCAGACACATAGGTCTGCCCCTACTACACCCATTTTTACAAGCAAACAATTTATTTTTCATTCTTTATGTTCTCCTTTGCGTCCTTTTTCAGATGACAGGCTGGAAGCCTATCCTACTTTACCATCCCTAACAACGCATTCACAATTGCCACAGCCACAGAGCTGCCGCCCTTTCTTCCGAGTGAGGTGATAAACGGATACTTCATGTGCTGGAGCACCTCTTTTGATTCAACGGCTTTAACAAAACCAACAGGTACCCCAATGACGAGTTCAGGCTTGAAATCTGTATTCTGTATTAACTTCATCACCCTATAAAGGGCAGTAGGTGCATTGCCTATGGCTACAATGCCAATGTTGTTGTCTTCCTTCACTGCTGATTCAATTCCCATTTCTGTCTTTGTTTTATTATCTGTGTTCTGTGCTCTGTGTTCTGTGCTCTGAATATTGCAAATAACCTTCCCTCCACACTTCTCAAGCAATCTTCTGTTTATGCCTGCCTTTACCATCTCCACATCAACAAGGATATTCATCCCATTTTTTATGGCTCGTATCCCTGCCTCCACTGCCTCTGTAGCAAATCGCATATTTTTAGAAAAGTCAAAATCCCCTGTAGCATGAATAACCCTTTTAACAATCGGCAGTTCAATATCCCTGAAGTTTGTTTTGCCCAGCTCCTCAGTGATTATCTCAAAGCTCTTCTCCTCTATCTCATGCGGTTTAAGTATCTTCACTGGATTAATATCCTTCATTGCTCTTTCAAGAACAACCCTGGCAATATTTTCATGCACACCGAGCGGCTCTGTAAGGACAAACTCAACCTCAGGGTATCTTTTCTGCACAACAGTAATCATCTCCGCAATATCCTCTTCAAAATGCCGTCCCCTGTAAAGAAAATAAGGATGCACAATTATCTTCCCGGCTCCATTTGAGACGCAGGCAGAAACAGCATCAAAAAAATCAGGCTTCACAAATTGCAGAAATCCTATCTCCACCATGGCAATATTTCCCAATTCCTTTACCATCAATGCCATTTGTTTGAGTGTTTTATTTGCCTCTGTAAGCCTTGAGCCATGTCCCAATAAGATTATTGCTTCCATTTTGTTAGGGGATAGTGGGATAGAGGAATTAAAGAGATATGGGAATAAATAACTAATCTCCATATCTCTTCTCTATCTTTTCTATCTCCCTATCCACCTCCTTTTTTTACAGTAGATACAAACAAAAAAGCCCAACCTTTGACAGAAAGATTGGGCTTTTGCCTGCTTTTTATCTTCCCTCGAAGGCACAAGATAGATAGTCGACCGGACTCACCACCTGCCGAGGGACTTCCTCTTTTGGGTGGCATTACCGTTGCGGGGCAGCGCCTTGAATCTCACAAGGACTTCCTCTATCTATCCGATTTATTTTTAATTATTATTATAGCATGTCTATAATTAGAAGTCAAGAAAAAATTATTTGACATGGTAATGGGTAAGTGATTGATAGGAAAAGGGCAATTGCTCAATAACCTGTGGATGTTGCAAGTCGCAATTAACAACATGCAAACGATTACAAGGAAAAGAGCCACAAAGGGTGTAAATATCTTAGGGAAAATTAACAAGACAAGGGTGCATTTCTTAGAATTTACACCCTTTGTGGCTCTTTTCCTGTATCTGTATTCTGAATTCTGACTCCTGTCTCCTGTATTCTTGCTGTCTGAGCAGTTTAATCTCATGGAATTGCCACAGGATATTGAGCAATTACGAAAAGGGCAACCACAGGGATTTGCCACTACTGCAAATGTCCTGAACTATTAGATGCGAACAGCCGTTTTCGCCCATATCCATAAATATGCTGTAACATTGATGTCCAACTTCAAAGTTTACACACAATCTGATGCCCACATTCATTCAAATCATAGCCCTTGAGTAATGCTGCCCGGGAATAAAATTCAGAACTGTTGATTGCTTCCAATAAGGCTGAAATACCCGGCAAAGAGAGGTTTTTGCGAGGGATAATCATATCGTATCGTTCCCTTGCTATCGGAACAAAATCCATACCAAAAACATCTGCTGATGCCATTATCCCAAGCCCTACATCAGCTGTCCCGGCATCTATTGATGCACAAACAGCCATATGGGTAAAAACCTCAATCTCATATCCACGAATATTGCTGCTTGAAATCCCTGCCTCATTTAGCTCGTAGTCAAGGAGAATTCTTGTGCCAGCCCCTTTTTGTCTATTGACAAAGACAACATCATCCCTGATCAAATCTTTCAATCCATGGATATTTTTGGGATTTCCCTCCTTTACAATCAATCCCTGTTCTCTCCATGCAATGGTTATTACAGATACATCCATATCCGGAAGGAATCGTTTAATGTATGGCAAATTATATGTGCCTGTGTCTTTGTCAAGTAAGTGGCTTGTAGTCAAATGACAATCTCCTCGCCTCAAGGCAAGCAGTCCACCAAGACTTCCAACATTAGTCGCGCAGAGGCTCATTTGGGGATGTTCTATGGTAAGGCAATCAGACAGAATATCCAGCATATTATCATGGCTGCCAATAAGGATAATATTTGACTCTATTTGCTGCCTACTCTTAAGCAGTTCAACCTCAACTATTGAATTGTCTTCCAATCCCTCACACAACCTTGGAATACGCAGGATACCATCAGCCTTGACCATGGATGTAATGATGCCTGCACCCTTTCGTTGCGGAACAGCTACAAAGGCAGTCTCCCTTTCCGGAAAATATCCAACACCTACCCGAATAAACTCTTCCATACCCAACCTTGACGCAATCTTTTGGGTGATAACAGCCTTTATTTTCTCTCTTTGTATTATATTCAATCCTAATGTATGACGAATAACAGGCATGACAAACTCTTCCATTGCTAAAAGGGCTGAGACAGGAAAACCTGGAATGCCAACAATGGGTATGCTTGAATCAGATCCCTCTATTATCCCCAGAGCAACAGGCTTGCCAGGCATCATTGTTACCCCATGCACCAATAATTCTCCCAACTCACGGATAATCTGTGCAGTATAATCCTTTGTTCCAGCAGATGAGCCAGCATTGATAATAACCATATCTGCCAACGCTGCAACCTCAAATACCTTGTCCCGTATTCTTTCATAGCTATCAGGCATTATCTCACTGACAATAGCCTCTCCACCCCACTCATTAATCATTGAACTCAACATTCTTGAATTAAACTCAATGATTGCCCCTGGTTTTAGTGATTCTCCGGGCTGAACAAGCTCATCCCCAGTAGGAATAATGATTACCCGTGGTTTCTTTTTAACCCATACATTAACCACCCCGGCTGCAAGTATGGCACCAATATCCTGAGCACGGATACTGTGATTTATTGCAAGTACTGTCTCACCTGCCACAATATCCTCTCCAACCAATCGCACATGCTGGCATGGCACAACCGGTGTCATCACCTCGACTAATTGCGAATTGCGAATTGCGAATTGTGAATCTGAAGAAACAGATGTGAATTGTGAATCAGGGATTGGGGATTGGGGACTGAAAGTTGCCTCGCCTTGTATGTATACATCTTCTATCTTGATTACTGCATCCATCCCTTGTGGAAGAGGGTTGCCGGTGTTGAGCAAGACAGCATCCCTGCCAAGAACAAGATTTATTGGTGAAGTTTCCGAAGCACCAATCAGATTTTCAGCCCTGACCGCAATCCCATCCATGGCCGCAGAATGATAATGTGGCGAGCATACCATGGCTATTACTGATTCAGCCGTTACCCTTCCCAAAGAATGTTCAACACAAATTAATTCCCTGCCTATCCTTAACCTGCCGCACCTTTCCTGCCAGATATTCTTTGCTTCCTCAAGAGACTTCATCATAAGATATACATTTTGTTTCATTCTATTATCACCGTATCATTTGATTTTCAATGTGTTAGGAAGAAGCAACTCTCTACGCATGGATGTGGGACACAGCCTCTATTGAAAAACTTCAACCTGTGCGGTTATGGATAATTGCATCAAGCCTTGTTAGTCAGCAGCTATTGCAACGAGAAAAGGCAGCACCTCTGGCAGAGAAAGAACCACAAAGGGTGTAAACTTAGGGAAAATAATTGACGATTATTTTATGTGATTGTAAATGGAAGAACCTGACATGAGGCTATAGTCTTAAGGAATTACACCCTTTGTGATTCTTTCTCTGTCAACAAGTGGTGTTTTCTACTTGCACAGGTTAGCCTATTTTCACAAAATTTACAGAAGAACCGATAAAATAAGATTACCCATTGAGGTAGGAAAGAGCCAACCTTATTCATCACAAAGATTACTTCAGCAAT
Source organism: bacterium (assembly GCA_018814245.1). GTDB lineage: Bacteria > UBA9089 > CG2-30-40-21 > CG2-30-40-21 > CG2-30-40-21 > CG2-30-40-21. The sequence continues at coordinate 852 of JAHIZN010000234.1, read as the reverse complement.
TATTAAGTAAAAATGGTGGGTCGTGCTGGTCTCGAACCAGCCACACTCGGCTTAAAAGGCCGATGCTCTACCCGATGAGCTAACGACCCACTCGGAGATATAACATATACTATACCATAACATATCATAATTGTCAAGAAATTTATCCGATCTTTCGCAATGGATCAGTTATCAGTGGTAGCTGCAGGCTTATATCCTTGCATAAAACAACACAACCATCGTAACTGCTTAATATCCTGTGGCAATTCGCAAGAGGTTGAAAGCAACAGCAACTATTCAAACAGCAAGGATACAGATACAGGGAAAGAGCCACAAAGGGTGTAAATTCTTAAGATGCAACCTCTTGTCAATAGTTCTTCTCATTTGCAATTATCTTGCCATATCGTTCGCTGGAGATGGGGGGATAGAGAATAGAGAGATAAGGGGATAATAGAGAAAAGGGAGACACCACCGATATTTACACCCTTTGTGGTTCTTCTCCTTCCTGTTGCACTTGCTACTGGCTAACAAGGTTAAATACTCATAATTCTAATTGCTGCAGCTCAAACTTTTTGTTGACAACAAATAAGAATTATGCTATACTATTATTTAAGTTGTAGCAAAATAGCATACTATAACATTATTTAATCCCGAAAGGATGACATTATTATAGCGTTGTGCTGTAAATTCTAATTGCACAGGTCGAAAAAATTCCACCTGTGCGGTTGTGGTATTAGTCCACAAAATACAGCAAGAACACTCATGTGAGAGGCACACAATATTCTGTGGCTACTGAGCCTGTCGAAATATCGTGTCAAGCTCATTTACAGAGGAAGAGCCACAAAGGGTGTAAATTCTAAGAAATACAACCCT
>JAHIZN010000233.1 GCA_018814245.1 bacterium | reverse complement strand
GTTGGATTGAAAATAATTATAAGCAAGAATCATGCCAAATCATTCCGAACAGTATTGAGTCAGGAGTCAGAATACAGATACAGAGGAAGAGCCACAAAGGGTGTAATTCCTAAGAAATGAACATGTGTCAAATGTCAAACTCTTCTCATTTGCAATTGTCTTGTTATCGCTTGCAATTCTTGGGAGATGGGGAGATAGAGAATAGAGAGATAGGGGAATAGAGAGATAGAGAGATACTGCTTGCCTCAATCTCAGGACAGGAGGAGAAAGGCAAAAGTCAGGGAAATGTTGATGTGCCTAAGCTCCCCAAAAAATCCATTATTCTTACCTTTGAGGATGGTTATCAGGATAACTATCTTTTTCCTATTCCGTAACAGCCTGTCGAGCATAAAGTTGGGGATTTAATGCTGGATCATTATACATCTTGAATTGACGGTAAATCTTAAGCCTTTTCTTCCCATTAAAAATTTCCTCAAGTAATACCTTAAGACAATTCCCCAGATCCTCCAATTGCTCCTTAAGGATAATTAGCTTATCCTGGCATTTCTCAATATGCTCAAGGCTAACATCATTTCTTTTTGTCTCTTCATTCATATGATATATTTTCAGGGTTAATATGGACATTCTGTCGATAATACTGCCCGGTGTTTCAGAGTTTATTGGCAAGGAGTTATCAATATTATCCCCCTGCATGGACAACAACAAATATTCATCAATTTTCTCGATTGTATCATTTCTCGAATGGTTTAATCTATCGATCCTATGTTTGGTCTCAGCAATCACAGTATCATTCACATCTACCCTGCGGGCGATATCCTCTTGGTGCCATAGGTAATAATTGTGAAGCTGCAATGTACAGATCAATTGATAAATATCTTGATAATTTTCAATAAGCTTCACCTCGCATCCTTCATCCTCATGCAGCATGGTTATGCAATGACTCTGAAGGTTTTTCATGAAATCCACATCAAATTTAATCATCTATCCCCTCGCTTTAATCCCAATTCTTCAATTAATTTTATGATCTCATGAAGGTATATCTTTTTGTCTACGCCTGTTATGCAGTGATGCTGCCGGCATTTTCTTAAATTGCAGCTTTTTTTGCAGCCAAGGTCATAATCTATACATTTATGCAGCATACTTTCAGGGGGTGTCCAATTGGATGGATCTGTTTGTCCAAAGACTCTAACGGTTGGTGTCTCTGCCGATATGGCAATATGTCCCAAGCCGCTATCATTTCCTATATATAAATCTATCTTTTCAAAGAGAGCCCTCAATTGAGCAAGGTTGAGTGCTGGAATTTTACCATCCATTATGGTCATATCTACATGCTGCATAGAGCGTTTTACAGCATTAACAAATTCTTCCTCCCCTGGACCACACATAAATAAAATCTTTGCAGAATAGGTTTCAATCAAATTATCTGCTATCCAGGCAAAGTTTTCTACTGGATAGGCACGCTCCGTATGTTTGGATGCTGGACACAGAGCAATAACAAAATCATTTTTCGCAATTTTCCATTTAGTGACAAGATATTCTGCATATTGGTAATCATCTGCTGAGCATGGAAATTCTATTTTGCAATCTTTTGTTTCTATGCCAAGTGGTGTAAGTAATGCTAATTTGTGAAATGGAGAATAATCTTCATGGATATCTGAAAGTGATACCTTATGTGTATAGAATATAGACCTTCTCCTGAAATTAAACCCAATCCTATATTTTGCACCACTGAAGAATGCTATTTGTGTGCTTCTGGGATTGCAGAAAAAATCTATGACAAAATCAAACCGCTTCTTGCGTAATTCCCGAATGAATTTTACATGCTCAAACAGCTTATACCTGCGATTGTAACACAATATCTCATCAACGAACGGGTTGTTTCTGAATATCTCATCAGATGGCGACTCAGTCAGAAAGGTTATCCTTGCCTCTGGAAATCGTATCCTTAAGGCTCTAACCGCAGGGGTTGTCATTAACACATCCCCAATCTTTCGGAGTTGAATAAGTAAAATATTTACAGGTTGAAAATTTTCTATTGAGTGCAATTTGTTAATTCCCTTCTGAATTTTTGGTTTTCTTCGTTGTAGCTACTAATGTTATTTACGGCAATCTTTAATTTTTTCTTGAATAGCTGTAACTACTCAGGTATCTCATTTTCACACATGACATGAAATCAGTCAATACGCTTTTACAGAGAAAGAGCCACAAAGGGTGTAAATATTGGTGGTATCTCCCTTTTCCCCATTATCTCCCTATCTCTCTATTCTCTATCCC
>JAHIZN010000232.1 GCA_018814245.1 bacterium | reverse complement strand
TGAATGCAGACATAGAGACACGATTATCGCCTCTCTACTGCTTTCCTTATCAAAATTAGATATTGTACACAAGTTAAAAAAAAATTACGAGGTGATGTCTTAACAGGAATAGAGACTCATTCTTATGTCGGAGTTTCAGTATAAGATTACAAATAGTAGCTTTGCTCAATATCCTGTCTTGGATAAAAATATCCTCTATTTTGTCTCATTGGACGAGGATGGAATGGATATTTTCTCAAAAAAAGTTTCTTTTGACCAACAGTTTGTTCCACCTCAAGAAGATAACAAAGAGATTCATTCTTGCTCGAATGTAGAGTTAAAAGAAGGCAACTTAAAGGATTTCTTCCTGAGCCTTACACCCTCTGTCCGTAGTATTTACAATCCTATCTTTGGTGGTGAGACGAATAAATGGGATATGCTTTTAGGTGGAATAGACCCTACAGGAAGATATGCATATAATGTTGGTCCAATAGGCTATGACACAAAAAAAGAGAAATGGTATGCTGAATCCGTAGGTGTTAGCACTCAAGTTCTCAAACCCCTACGAATTGGTTTAACCAGAGACAACAATAAAGAGGAAACAGGGATAGGGATTGCCTATCCTCACTTTATTGAAAGACAGGAAAAAGGACTTTCTGGTCTCTCTTTTGGTAGTAGTTTTTCTTTTAAGAAGAAAGAAAAGGATTTAACCATTTGGTCTGACTGGGACTTCACCTATCCTTTATTAAGAACAGGTATCTGTCCTTCCTTTGTTATCCCTATGGGAAACAGAGAGTCCCAAAAAAGTGTGGGGATAGATGTTTCCTCGTTTGGGCAAATATTTATTCCGCCAAACAAAGAGATGGGAGTGATGGTAAGGGGATATGATTTTGGTACCACTACTTCTGCCTCTATTATGGGCTATGAAGAGATAAAAAGCAATCGATTTATCTCCATATCGTTGTGGTATTCTTTCCCTTTAGGAAAGATAAGGAAGGGATTATGGAATCCTAATATCTATCTTGGAGATAATTTTGGTGTTTTGTGGTGTAGTATCCTTTCTTCTCATGATAAACCACCATGTTTTTCTTTTGGAGTAGAAGAAAATATAGAGGGCTCGTCCTTATTTGGAATGAATAACTTCATCATTACTCCAGGAATAGCAATAACCAAAGAGGGAAAAATTATGGGATATCTTGGAGGTCGTTTTTAGATATGAAAAAATGTAATTTTTTCATTTTTCCTTTCATTGCTATTGCTATATCTTGTATAATTGTGCTGTTTGCTATTGTTTTTACTGCAAAAAAGCAAATATTACAAGATATCGAAAACATGGGGGCAAATGTGTTACAATTGTTTCCTGTGGTTTTTGATAAAAACGGTCAAATTTCAAGTAATATTGTTTATGATGACCTGACAAACATTAAAACTCAGGCAAAATATGTGAAACGGGTTGCAATGTATAGTGCAGGAGATAATTTTTTTCAATCGCAAGAGATAAAAATTGATAGAAAAAAGGGCCGTTCTGTAGAAGGGGCATTGATTGGAACCCTGCCTGACTATCAGAAAATAAAATGCTTAAAGATACTTAAGGGAAGGTTTATCAATGGATTAGATGTAAGGATGAAAAGAAAGGTGTGTATTAGGAAATACACCCTACACTTTTTTAGGAAGGGATAGTGTGCTTGGAAAGAGGATAAGGATAGAAATGAAAGAAGGACAGCCTGAATTCTTTACAGTAATTGGTGGATTAGCAAGAACAAAACCCTTTTCATTGCCCGTGATTAGCTTTGATTTTTGGTTTGGAGATAACGGGACAATATTTATTCCTTATTCAGTAATAAGAGAAGTTGTAAAACCACAAGATATTAAAAACAAAGGCTTCTTGGGGGATATATTTATTCAAATAGTACTATCTTTTAAGAAATTGAATAGCAAAGAGTTGCAGCAATGTGTAATAGAAGCTGAGAAAGAAATTATAAATTTACTTGGTAAAAAATATGGTAAAGATAAAGAATTTAAAATTTTTCCCTGCAGAAGAGCCATTGACGAATTAGAAAAACAAATTCGTTCTGCAAATATCTTTATTGGACTTATTGGTACAACAAGCCTTATAGCCAGCGTCATCGGCATCCTAAGCATGATGCTCCTTTCCGTCTCTACCCGCACCACTGAGATCGGTATCCGCCGTGCAATAGGAGCAAGGAAGAAAGATATCTTTTTTCAATTTCTTAAAGAAGGGATGATTGTTACCAGTAAGGGTGGTATAGGAGGAATACTATTAGGGCTATTAACAGTATATCTTTTGGGTAAATATACAGGCTGGGAAATGGTGATTCAATGGTATGGATTGGTTCTTAGTGTGTCTGCCATTGGGATTATTGGTATAATTGGTGGGTTGTATCCCGCTCTGCGTGCAGCCAACATCCATCCAGCCATAGCGGTGAAATATGAATAAATATTACAGATTTCAAGCTGGAAGCTTGAGTTGCTGCTACATTATCATCTTCATCTTCATTTTTCTCTTGCAGACAAACAATGCAAATGCTGAGGAGCCTTCTTTGCATTCCTTGTCTTTCTTGCACTCCTGTATTCAACTTGCCCTTGAGCATAACCTTGACCTGAAATCAGAAAGGCTATCATTAGTCAATGAGGCGACTAACCTTGTTAAGGCTAAAAAGGAGGAATTTTATCCTGAGGTTGGGTTTTCCTCTGTAATTGATGAAAGGCTACGGAAAACTACCCAAATAAAGAGTGAAGACAGGGAATGGAAAGAGCAAATTACACTTAAGGAAAAGCCGTCTGTTGAGTTGTCTTCCTCTGTTTCAAGACCACACTCCTTTGGCGGCAAGATAAAGCTGAATCTTAAAACAACACAGGAGTTAAAGGGTCAGGATAGCTGGGACATGACCTTAGACTCTGAAGAGCCCCTTTCAAGATCTGCCCGCCAGATCATTAAGGATCCACTTTTTGATGAAAGGCTGCAAGTCGATATTGCTAATCTAAGCCTGTCTGAAAAAATAGATGAAATAATCTCTGCTGTAGTCAGCTCCTACTGTGATCTGCAGAAAGTAGACTCAAGCCTTAATATAAAAAAGAAGGAGCTTGAGGATTTGCAGACTAACCTTGAAATATCCAGGCTTAAGTTTGAAAAAGGGCTTATCCCTGAGATGGATATTTTTCAGATGGAATTGCAAGGCTCATCTGTTTTAAGCGAGATGGAGACGATAAAGAAGGACAGAAGGGGGCAAGTGTCAAGATTTTTGCAAATATTGGGTATGCAATCAACGATTGAAGATTCGCTCACGCAAAGACGCGAGGGGATAGGCACACAATCGACCATTGAAGATGTGCAAAATAGCCGGGAAGACTTTTTGGACAAGATCAAGGCATTAAAAGTATTCGTAGAATCTTGCCCGCAACTATCAGGAACACAAAGTATTATGTCTATCCCACAGGTTAAAACAAAATACATCCAGCTTGAGCTATCAAAAAGAAGGCTGCAAGAGGCAGTTTCAAAGAATGCACCTGTGCTGACACCTGCATTTACAATAAATAGGTCTGGAAATACTACGAATGAGGAGTTTAGGGCATCTGTTAAATTTCCAATATATGACAAAGGGGTAAAAAAAGAGGAGATAAAAATAGCTCAAGCCTCTCTATCCCAAGCAGAGATTGAACTAAAAAATCTACTCATTAATACACAGATAGATATTACCACGACTCTGGATGAGATCAGGGATACGGAAAGAAGAATTGTCGTAATGGAAAAAGATATAGGCTTATTAGAGAAGATTTATGAGATAGCCAGGATAAAGCACAGCCGAGGGCTTATCTCTGCCAAAGACATGTTGGAATATCAAACAGATGTATTTTGTAAACGAAAGAGTATCTTTGAGGAGCAAACAGATTTATTTCTTGATTATATAAAACTACTTAAAACCACAGGAGAACTATACCGTGCCTACCAAAATTTTTTATAAGCTATTATCTTGTTTAGTGTGTATCATCATTGGCTGGATATTATGCAATACGAATCACCAACTCAATCAACAAAAGGAAATCCATGATGTAACAACTGTTGAGGCAGGCATGGATAAGATACGGGAAAAGATTGGATTGTCTACAAAGGTGCAGGAAAAAGAGGTGGTAAATATCACCAGTTCTGTGGAAAATGGAAGGGTTGATAGGGTATTTGTCAGGACTGGTGATTTTGTAACGAGCGGATAAATATTGGTCGAATTAAGAAGGGATGAGCTGGCTAATACCCTTAAAAAAGAGGAGCTTAATCTTGAGCAGGCAAGAAAAAAACAGGAACGAATGATGGATATTCCTAAACACACCGAGAGGATTGAAAAGGATGAGGAGAAGAAAAAGATAGAATGGAATCTGGCACAGGCAGAGCAGGCACTTGAGGATAATAGGGATCTGTACGCTAAACAGGCGATTGCCTGTCGAGAGGTAGAAAAACAGGGGTTAGAGGTGAAAGAGGCAAGGATGAACCTGAATAAGGTCTTGCGGGAGACCGAAGAGTTAACCAAAAAGCTTTATGACCAAAAGAAGGAGCTTGAGGTTGACATTCCCTCTTTGTGCCAGCGAATCGATGACCTGAAGGAGCAGATTAAAAACTGTGTGGTCTATTCTCCTATCAGCGGCATAGTTCGAAAAACAGCAATAGAAAAGAATCAAAAGGTAGAGTATGGGACATTGCTCTTGAGCGTAGGGGATCAATCATCACTGATAGCCAAAGGCAGTCTGAAAGAGTCTAATTTTTTCTTGGTCAAGACAGGGCAGGCAGTGGAATTAAATTCAGAGGCTTTTGGTAAGACATTTAAGGGCAAGGTGTTAAAGATGATACCAGCCTATATGGTTGGCAGTAAAGAGGACAAAGGGGACAAGGATGGCGGTTGGGAGGTCATTTGCTCCATTCTTAATCCTGAGGGGTTAAGTATCGGGATGGAGCTGTCTTGCGAGATTATTATCAGGGAAAAACAAGCAAACGGTATTGTTATCCCACCCGAGGCGTTGTACGAAGAGGATTGCGTGTTGGTGGTGGAAAATGAGAGAATAAAGAAGAAAAGGATAACCATTGGCGAGGGTGCTGCTGACCAGATTGAGGTGCTGGAAGGGATCAAGGCTGGGGAGAGGGTGGTTGTGCAGTATCCTGAGGATGTAAAGGAAGGGATGAGGGTGAAGGAGATGACTAAATGATTGAGATGAAAAACATTCGATCTGTGCAATTAGAAACAAAGAATATATCCGCAGATTACACAGATTACACAGATTAAAGACAATTGCCAGAGGTACTGCCTTCTGTAAGACAAATTCAACAACTAATGTCCGATGAACCTGTAGAGACATGCTACAGTCAGCTTGCTATAGTGCCTTTCAGATTTTTTCTGATAATCTGTGAAATCTGTGTAATCTGCGGATTAAATCTTAATTGCACAGGTTGAAAACATTTAGTAGGGGCAACCCCCTGTGGTTGCCCGATATTAGGTTATGGAGTCGGCTAAATGATTGAGATGAAAAATATTACCAAGGTCTACCAAGTAGGCGAGTCAAGGGTTGAGGCATTAAAAGGGATTGATCTTTCTATTAATGAGGGGGAGTTTGTGGCGATTATGGGAGCATCTGGAAGCGGCAAGAGTACGCTCCTGTCTATTGCAGGCTGTCTGGATATACCCACAAGCGGCAGGTATGTTATAGATGGGAAGGATGTCTCTCTGCTGAGTGATGATGAGCTGTCTTTACTTCGTAACGAAAAAATCGGGTTTGTATTCCAGGCATTTCATCTGTTGCCAAGGTTCAACGCACAGGAGAATGTGGAGCTTCCATTAATCTATAAGGGGACACCCAAAGATGAACGAAAAGAAAGGGCAACGAATTGTCTTGAACAGGTTGGACTAAGACACAGGCTCCTGCATTCATCCTCTGAATTATCCGGCGGTGAACAGCAACGGGTAGCCATTGCCAGGGCATTGGTAAATTCACCCAGGCTTATTCTTGCAGATGAGCCTACAGGAAACTTAGATTCAACCTCAGCCGAAGAGATTATGGATATATTCTGCAAGCTTAATGAAGAAAAGAAGATGACTGTGGTGATTATTACCCATAATCAGGCAGTAGCTGAAAGGACAAAGAGGACATGTCACCTAAAAGACGGACAAATTGTTGATGAAGGCATATGATTGTTTTTACTTAGCAGATAAGGATCTGATGAATTTTAAGCTAAGGAGTGGGCTTTTTGCTGGAAGGGGTTTTGCTTTCCGTGTATGGCTTGTGTCTGGGCGGAATGGTGTCCTTCCTTTTCGTAGGACTATCTCAAGGCTGCAGGTTTGATATTTTCTTAAACGCCTTGTTCTGGTCGGGAATTATTTGTGTTCCACTTTCGCTTTGCGGGTATTATCCGGGCATGATTGCAACTAAGATTTCACCGTGTGAGGCAATAAGGGAGGGGGTAAAAGGTTAGAGTAAGCGTTCAGTCGTCAGCTCTTTTGAGAGCGTTGCATAGGGTTTTCAGGTTTTATGCGGATTTGAGGAAAGTTCAGAGAGATAAAACTCGCCAAATGTCTCAAAACGACATAATTTGTCCACCTGTGCGGTTGTGGATAATTGCATCAAGTCTCGTTAGTCAGTAGCTATTGCAACGAGAAGAGGTAATACCTCTGGCGGAGAAAGAACCACAAAGGGTGTAAATATCGGTGGTGTCTCCCTTTTCTCCATTATCTCCCTATCTCTCTATTCTCTATCTCCCTATCTCCTAAGAATTGCGAGCGATAAATGAGATAATTGCAAATGAGAAGAAGCCCAACAAGGATTCATCTCTTAGGATTTACACCCTTTGTGACTCTTCCTTGCGTAAAATGAAATTGACACGATATATTGTGTCAATCGTAATTGCTCAATAACTTGTGGATTTTGTAAGCCACAAAGATTGCCATTGTGAGCTTACTTTTACAATCGCAACGAATTAGCTTGTTTTATTACTTTCAATCTCATGGAGTTGCCACAGGATATTAAGCAGTTACTCACAAAGGATTACAGGCACAGATGCATATAATTATTGTAGCTGCAGGGCTTGTCCCTGCCTGCCACGCAGGCGATCACAATACAGCTCGGTATTTTTTGCTGCTGATTTTTGGTTCAGACCTATTCCTCATGTCCATAATTGGAATAGTAAATACAACCAGACACCTTATCTAAACTGGCTGAATCCTTGCAAGTACAATTAATTCTGATATCTCCGGAAACAGAGGAATAGATCCAGCCACCCTCATCTGAAATTTCTGTTGTTATCCCTTTATCTACATTTTCTGTACTAATCACGGTAACATTGTTAGACCGATTATGTGTAACTTTTCTTCTCAGAGTGGCTTGAGGGATCTTTTGCATATAACGGGGAATAAATTCCGGCAGGGTTTCACCACCTCTTATTCTGCGAGTATTGTCTAAACTTACAGGACACAACCCTTTTGTATCACCATAATAGATAGCAATTGCCGCACGCAATGAACATAGATTTGCCTTAGCTACTACTTCTCTTGCCTTATCGATTAATTGAACAAGTCGGACAATACAAATAGCAGATAATAAGCCAATAATTGCACATACAATAATTAATTCAATGAGTGTAAAACCATTTTGTTTTTTCATATCATTTTGTAGGGGCAATCCCCTGTGGTTGCCCTCTTTCCTAATCCCTGCTTATGTCAATCATATGTTCTATCAAGCTGGAAGCTTGACCTACTATTGCCCGGAGACAAGGGTTGCAATCATGAAGATCGGCAAATACATGCAAATCACAATCCCTCCGACAACAATACCCAAGACAACCATCAAGAGAGGTTCTATCAAGGATGCCAAGGCTGAAACAGCAGCATCAACCTCTCGGTCATAGTAATCAGCTATCTTCATCAACATGGTATCAAGGGCACCTGTTTCCTCGCCTACTGAGACCATCTGGATGACCATAGGTGGAAATACACCACACTCTCTTAATGGGTCAGTAATCCTTTCACCCTCACGAATAGAGGTTCTGGCACCCATAACCGCCATTTCAACAACCTTATTTCCAGATGTTTTTGCCACAATCTCTAATGCTTCTAAGATGGATACACCACTTCTTACGAGTGTTCCAAGTGTTCTGGCAAATCTGGTAACAGCTATCTTCCGAAACAATGTACCAAAAACAGGTATTTTCAGAAGAAGAGTATCAAATGTCAGTCTTCCTTTTTCTGTTTTGGTAATAAGAAGTCTCAAGACAACAAAGGTAGCAATAGCAAAGAGAATAAACCATACAATATAAGCCTTGATAAGGTCAGAGAGCTTGATCAATAGCGCGGTAGGAAGCGGCAATTTTGCTCCAAAACTTTCAAACACATCCTTAAAAGCAGGAATAACAAAGACTAATAAGAACATAACGATGCCTACAGCAATACAGCTAACCACTCCGGGATATGCCATAGCTGTTTGCACCTTTCTTCTGAGTGTCTGAACAGACTCCAGATAGGACGCAATCCTTTCCAAGACTTCATCAAGCACACCGCCTGATTCTCCTGATTTTATCATGCTGGTATAGAGTTGGTTAAATACACCTGGATGTTTACCCATAGACATGGTAATAGAGGCACCCTTTTCTATGTCCTCACGAACATTCATAATTATCTTCTTAAAATTTTTATTATCTACCTGATCAATCAATACATTCAAGCATTGAACAATAGGGATACCTGCATTTATCAAGGTTGCCAACTGACGGCTGAATAACACCAGATCCTTGAGTCCAACCCTGTCCTTAAATTTCAAAATTTCTATAACTCTGGCAAAGATATTTGCCCTTTCTTCCTCAGCAGAGATCACCATCAGATGCTGCTGCTTCAATTTCATGATTACCGCTCGTTGGGTCTCAGCATCTATCTTCCCGGCAACTACGGTTCCGTCCATATTTCGGGCTTTATAAATATAAGTTGGCATAATTAAAAATCTCCATTAAATTAATTAAAAATTATGAATTA
>JAHIZN010000231.1 GCA_018814245.1 bacterium | reverse complement strand
GATATTGATATTGAAACTTTCCAAAACTATTTTAAAGATATATACGAAATATGGACCGCTTGCAACAAAGAAGAATGTCTTTCTAAACTTCAAAATAACAATGAGTTGCCAGATGTTATCTTGTTAGATATTTACTGGGGAAAAACAAATCCATTAGGGATAGAGATACTGAAAGAGATAAGGAAAATAAGAAAACTGGATACCATACCAGTAATAATTTATACCAGAAATGGAAAAGGAAGTGATGCTCTTGATATAATTAAAGAAGGTGGTAGGGCTCAGGATTGGATTGAAAAAGATGTTGAGAAAGACAAAATTGCTCATCGAATTAATATGAGTATTGAATCTAAAAGATTAAAAGAAAATTTAGAGAGGAAAGAAAAGGAGTTAATAACAGAAAGAATTGCTCGAAAAGACTTCTTTGAAATAATTAAGGCTTTTGCTAAGGCGATTGATAGTAAGGATTCGTATACACATGGGCATTCTACAAGAGTAGCTGATTGGGCAAAAGAGATTGCTCGAAAATTTGGCCTGCCTGCCCAAGAGATAGAAGCAATAGAAACTGTTGGACTTTTACATGATGTAGGTAAAATCGGAGTTAGTGAAGAAATTTTGCATAAACCAGATAATCTTACAGATGAAGAATGGAAGGTTATGAGTAAGCATCCTGGGGATGGCGAACACATTCTTAAACCCATTACCTATACAAAAGAATGGCTTCACTTAGTTCGAAATCACCATGAGAAATTTAATGGAACAGGGTACCCAGATAAACTTAAAGGAAAAGGAATACCTATTGGTGCTAGAATTTTAGCAGTAGCTGATGCTTATGATGCTATGACCTCAGATAGACCATATCGTAAGGCATTTTCTACTGAGGAGGCAAAAAAAGGTTAATTGATAATAAAGAGACTCAATTTGATCCTGAAGTTGTAGATAAATTTATAGAAGTATTGCAGGATGAACAAAAAATATAAGGTTTGAATCCAAAACGCGAAAAATCATTCAGTCCAAGGGAATTAATAAGGTTAAATCTTAAATGGAGGATAGGTGTGAACGATAGGGACGGTGGACATAACTCTATGAAATTCAAGCAATTGCAACAAAAATATTGACAACGATATTAGCTATTTTGGTTTAAGATAAAAAAATATGAGTGGAGATAAGATAGAGTGAAACAGGGGAAGAAATATTTTATTTCTTATTATTTGATATAAGAAGGGCTTGGATGGAAGGGGTGATTCTTTTGTGGAAAGCTACAGATAGGTGGGGAAATACAATAGAATTGACAGAGGAAAGATGGAATCATATAGCATTTTGGCACCCTGATTTAGAAAACCATTTAGAAGAAATTTTACTTACTCTGAAATATGGAAGACGGAAACAAGACCCTTTTGAGCCAGGGAAATATAAGTATTATCGAAAGACAAATGCTTTACTGCCACAATATAACTATATTGTGGCGATTGTAAAATTTGTTCAGAATAATTTTGTCATTACTGCTTATCCAATCTTTAAATATTCTAAGTAGAAAGGAAGAGGTAACTTATGAACAAAGAGTTAATGTTTGGGTATGATAAGGAGGCAGATGTTTTGTACCTTTCAATTGGCATCCCACAAAAAGGAGCAGTGTATGTAGAGCTTGACAATGAGCAAATTCTTCGAGTTCATCCTAATACAAAGGAAGTTCTTGGATTAACCATCATGAACTTCTCAAAGAAGTTTTCAATGAAAAAGCCATTTGCTTCTGTCCCCTTAATTGCCAATTTTACACCAGAGAAGAAAATTGAGGAGTTAGTGGGAATGTCAAGGTGAAGATTAGGGGTGGACAATGAGGACTATGGAGAGCGTTGCGTAAGATATATCCCTATAAAAAGAAGGAGTTACAACAAAAATAGTCCTAAAATAAATCACACGAAACCACCAACTTGACAAATGTCATAACTTATCGACATCATTGATGTGATGCATGAGGCAATTTCCTTCGATTTGCTAAAAATTGCCAAAATTAGCTGAATTTAGTTTGCACAAGGCTCATAAATGTTGAAAACTATGTCAAGTTTTTCATAAGTATAAAAAACACAAAGAGTTAGAAATGGCAGGTTTCCGTGTCAAGAATTGTTATAAATACTTGTAAATGTTGAATCGAGTATGCAACGCTCTTGATAACGGGTAGTCGTAAGATAATAACCAAGCCTAACACGGCGATACACTTAACAGTAAAAGAAAAAGACGGCAAAGCAAAGCCTAACCAGAAAAATGCACCTGTCAAGGAGCAGGTGATTTTTATCGTTAGCAGTAAAATCATGGAAATATAACTTAAACAAGGGATAATAAAAATGGAAAAAGATAAAGTAACACATTTGCTAAAGGAACATTATAATGTTTTAGTAACTGAATATGGTGTTTCCAGAATTGGTATTTTTGGATCAGTGGTAACAGGTATTATGAGAGAAGATAGTGATTTAGACATAGTTGTCGAATTCAATCAGCCAATAGGATTCAAATTTATTAAATTTGTGGAATATCTTGAAAATTTATTCGGAAGAAAGGTTGATGTGGTGACAAAAGACGGGATTAAAAATATACGAGTAAAAGAGGTCGAGAAATATTGAAAGGAATTTAGTTTATATCTAAAAGAGAAGATACTGCTGTTATTCAGGATATAAAAGAAGCTATCTATAGAATTATGTCCTATACATCGAAAATGGAATATGCTGATTTCCTGCAGGATTATAAGACACAAGATGCAGTGATTAGAAATATTGAGATTTTAGGGGAAGCTGCTAAATTGTTATCAGATGAAACAAAGAAAAAATATTCAAATCTACCATGGAAGGATATTGCGGGGACAAGAGATAAACTAATTCATGATTATTTTGGCGTAAATATTGATATTGTATGGGATATTGCTAAAAACGACATTCCATTGTTATCTATACAGTTAAATGATGTGTAAACGGCTAACAAATCGTTGCAGTAGACGGCGAGTACGCCGCCACTGAACTCTATCGTTAGCCTTACAAGAGAGCGAAAGAACATACTCGGAAGTAAGAAAACGGTCAGGCGGAAGATAGTAACCGGGCGTAAAATAATAGTCAGAAGCAAGATAACAACAAACGCTAACCAAGAAAAATGAACCTGCCAAGGAGCAGGTTATTTTTGTCGTTAGACCCCATCAAATATAAAGGAGGATTGTCAAATGAAGAAAAATTGTAAAAGTCAGGTAATTATTATTGGACTCACGGTTATTTTGGGGATTATTTCTCCTTCGTTAGTAAGGGCAGGAGGAAATTCGTCTATTGGGGAAATACTGCTATCCATTCAGCCTATTCAGAAACCAGATGGAGGGGGAATGTTTATTGGGCTGAATACCTATGATATGGAAGACTTCAACGATAAACTTAATAAGGAAGGATTAAAGCCTATTGCAAGTGGAGTTGATTTTGCTATTGAAGGTTATTATGATCTTCCACCTAAAAATTCTCTTTATAAACAGTTTCAAGCTATATGGGGCACAGAATATCTTAGTGCAGGTACAAAAGAAACATTTGACAGCACAATTGTGAAGTGGACTCTGCCAATTCTTGGAGCTTACTTTGGGAGTCAATATTATTGCACGGACTCAAAAGATGTTTATGTTCGTCTCCAACTTGGTGAGTACTTTTTATTTTTGGAGAAGGCAAACCTTAAAGTAACTGATCGTCCAGGGTATTTAGAGGTCACTGGTAAAACATTTGGAGGAATGATAGGGATGGGCTGGACGGAAGAACCTTTTGATATTAGTGTGAGTTATAGACTTCTCAATTTTACTACGGCTACACAAGAAGAAAAAGATGGATTTATAGATAGAGTTAGCGGACAACCTATTCCACGAGGACCTCTCCCAAATGATTTAGACTATAGTGGATTTATATTCAAAATAGGGTTAAGATTTTGACTTTGATTGAGCTCAACTGAACGAATTCTATTAATGTCTAACAAATCGTTTCAGCGGACGGCTTCGCCGCCGCTGAACTCTATCGTTAGGCAGAAAGGAAAAACAAAAGATGAGCGAGAAAAATGAATACAAAGGGTCGTTCCTAACCGATTTCTATATTGAGTTTCTCGGAAGTCTCGTACCCGGTTTGTTCGCTATCATCCTTTCCCTTGTGGTACTGACTTTGTCCCTCTTTGTTTTGTGCCGGTCATTGCATCCTGACAGCGTGATTGTCACCTTCCCAATCGCTATCAACTTCGGTTTTGGTGCCTACGGACTCACAGGTGGTATACTCGTTGCAGCGTATGTTCTGGACTCCATTTTTTACAGGCAGGACCCCAAAATTCCTGACTGGAAAAGTGCGAGCCGCGTCTACCGAAATGTGACTCCGTTGGAGCGGCAACGGCTCGCCGTGCAGCCAACATCTGCTGTCCCCGAAGGATGCGACAAAATATATCCGAATGATGTCCAGTTTCCCTACTTCTTTCTACATGAGTACTTAATGGGGAGGGGACTTGATCACTTAGCAAAGTGGATTCCGTGGCAGGGGAAAGAGCCAAACAGTTGGAAATACCGAACGAAGATGTTCATTAACCTTCTGAAGATTCGGCTTCAATTTTTTGTCCCGGAGCGATGCAAGGATATTATCCGAAACGAAGCCCATGTGCGACTGGCAACATCAGTATGGTATGCAACCAAATGGCTGATGGGAGTCTGTACACTCGGTCTTATTATGTTGTTAGTGTCAGCCATATGCAGAACGGTGCTGGTAGTCGGCTTCGATTACCTTTTGTTTGCGGCAATCGTGATAAATTTTTTCATCCTGTTTCTTGCTGTCTTTGTCAAGTGGCAGGTTGAGAACTTCATTCACTATCTTCGCGTTCGCGAGATTGTATATGTTTTGGAGACAGCTCATGTTGCGAGTCTCAACGGGATCAATATACATCCTGAGGACTTCGATGGCAAAAGCAATAAAAATAGGGACAGCGACAATACTGTTCGGAATGATTTGGCATGATTCTTGCATGTAATCATTTTC
>JAHIZN010000230.1 GCA_018814245.1 bacterium | reverse complement strand
TTGCTGCTACGGGACTATTGATTGATCACCCGATAGAATATCTTGGTGTTAGAGAGTAGGGGCGGGTTCTAAACCCGCACTCACAATTAGAAAACAAAGAGTAAAGGAGGTTATTATGGCAAGCTTAAAGGAGCTATCAAAAAAACAAGAGCTGCTTTCTGGCGGGCACAGGGCATGTGCTGGATGTGCACACCCTATTGCTATCAGACAGGTATTAATGGCAGCCAATATGCCTGTAGTCATAGGGTGTGCCACAGGTTGTCTTGAGGTAACAACAACCATATTTCCATATACGGCATGGAAGGTACCCTTTATCCATTCTGCGTTTGAAAATTCAGCAGCAACCATAAGCGGGGTTGAAACCGCTTACAATGCACTCAAGAAAAGGGGCAAGATAGATAAGGATATTAAATTTATTGCCCTTGGCGGTGATGGAGGGACATATGATATTGGATTCCAATCCCTGTCCGGTGCCATGGAACGAGGGCACAACATGGTCTACATCTGCCTTGACAATGGTGCTTACATGAATACAGGTATTCAGCGGTCAAGTGCTACCCCAAGGGGTGCACATACAACCACTTCGCCGGCAGGAAAGGTTATCCCTGGCAAAAAGGAATTCAGAAAGGATCTGACTGCGTGCATGATTGCCCATGATATTCCATATATTGCTCAGGCAGTACCAAGCATGTGGAATGATTTGGTAACCAAGGTACAAAAGGCAATTGCTGTAGATGGACCAGCATTTATCAATATCCTTGTACCATGCCGTCTTGGATGGGGTTACCCGCCAGAGGATACAATTGAGATCGGACGAGAGGCAATAACATCTTGCTATTGGCCGCTCTATGAGGTAGAAAACGGCAAGTATAGAATTACCCATAACATTAAGGAAAAAACCTCTATAACTGATTGGATGAAAAAACAGGTACGGTTTAAGCACCTCTTTAAGCCGGGCAATGAAGGCATCTTGGAAGAGATTCAGGCAAGGATTGATCAGGATTGGGAGAGGCTGCAGGGATTATGCAGGATGTAGGTTGTTGCGTGCAGTAGGGGCAGACCTAAAGTGTCTGCCCAATTATATTACACAAAATGTAGGTTATCGCGTACAAGCGATTTATTGTAACAAAGACATGTGGTTGTAGGGAACGGTTTCAAGCCGCTCTCTACGAGGGATGTCCTCCTGATGGATAAGGAGTAACACAATGAGGATTCAAGTCAAAAATCTTGGAGTTTTAAGACAAGCTGAGTTTACACTCGGTAATCTGACGATTATTTGTGGCGGCAACAATACAGGGAAGACCTATGCCACTTATGCACTTTTTGGTTTTTTGTCCTTTTGGCGAGAAGCGTTTTCTATTCGCGTCAAGGAAAACATTAACCAGTTATTTGCTGAAGGAGTAATACATATTGATTTGCCAAAATATGTCGGACTTGCCGAGAGCATTCTATCAGAAGGCTGCCAAGCGTATACAGAACAATTACCTATAATCTTTGCGGCATCAGCAGAGCGATTTCAGAAAACAGAATTCCAAATTTATATAGATTCGAAAGACATCCGTCTGGCAGATAAATACGAACAAATCATTTGCTCAGCAGATACAGAACATTTTTCCATCACTAAAAGCGAAGGAAGTACAGAATTAGTCGTTACCCTTCTCGTGAAAAAAGAGAAGATAAAAATTCCCGAAGATATTATCAAACGATTTATTGGTGATGCGATCAAAGACATCATTTTTGGTCACCTTTTTCCCAATCCCTTTATTGCCAGTGCTGAACGAACAGGGGCTGCTATTTTCCGCAAAGAATTGAATTTTACCCGTAACCGCTTGCTTGAAGAGATGAGTCAATCTGACAAGAATATCAATCTCAGGAATCTTCTATCCAAGGCTTATCAGGATTATGCGTTACCAGTAAAAAGAAATGTAGATTTTACAAGGGATCTTGAGACGATTGCTAAAAAGAGCAGTTTTATTGCAGAGAAGCATCCAGAGGTGCTGGCCGATTTTGTCGATATCATCGGTGGCAAGTATGTTATCACTCGCAATGATGAGCTTTACTATACGCCAAAGGGCAAACAGGTCAAGCTTTCCATGGATGAAAGCTCCAGTGCGGTGCGTTCTCTTCTTGATATTGGATTTTATCTCAGACATATAGCCCAGCCTGGTGATTTGCTCATGGTAGACGAACCTGAGCTGAATCTACATCCGGAAAACCAGCGTCGTATAGCTCGGCTCTTTGCCCGACTGGTTAACCTTGGCATCAGGGTTTTCATCACCACTCACAGCGATTACATCATCAAAGAGTTAAATACCTTGATTATGCTCAATCACGACAAGCCTCATCTTAAGCTGATTGCAGAAAGAAATGGTTATAAGACAGAAGAGCTTATTTCCTCTGATAAAATCAAGGTCTATATTGCTGAAAAGGCGTCTGTAAATCTGGATGATGGTAAGCGTAAGAAATGTTACCAAATGACCCCTGCCAATATTGACCCAGAACTTGGAATTGAAGCTCGCAGTTTTGATGAAACCATCAATGAAATGAATCGCATTCAGGAAGAAATCGTTTGGGGAGGGGAATAGTGATGTCTGATATTGCTATCCTTCACGAGATGATTAAGGGTACTGCTATGCTGCCTTTGGCTGATGCCTGCGACAAAAAGCAGATCACACTCGCTGAACCTCAGCAGATAAACTCTTCGGTAATTATTTACGGAATACCAGACAATACTATCGTCATTAAGGCAGATAAATTCAAATCACCTGATACAGTGTTTAATGGCTCAAAGGGTGAATGCAAACGAGCTGATTTTGTCATCGTAGCTGATACCGGCAATAAAAAGGTTATCATCTATATTGAGCTGAAGAAGACAAAGGCATTGGAAGAGGAAATCATTCAGCAATTTACAGGAGCAAAGTGCTTTGTTGCATATTGTCGGGAAATTGGCAAGGAATTTTGGAAACAGCCAAATTTTCTTGATGGTTATATGGAGCGTTTTGTCAGCATCAGGCACATCAGTATTTCCAAACGAAAAACGCAAATTATCAAACCAACAACTGGTGTTCATGATTGTCCTGATAGGATGATGAAGATCATCTCACCACAGAACATTCGATTCAATCACCTTGCCCAAATCCACAACCACACAGGTGGGTAATCCCTGCTTACAATGGAGTAATCAATATGTCCTCCCAACTCCTTGACATAGGCGAAATTGGATTAATCAAACATCTTACGGCTAACGAGAGCTATACCCCTGATATATTGGTTGGTGTAGGGGATGATGCGGCAGTAATTAAGCCTTCTGCAGACAAACTACTACTAATGACAACAGATATGCTGGTTGAGAATGTTCATTTTACCATTTCAACCATTACCCCATACCAGCTTGGATGGAAATCCATGGCTGTTAATATGAGTGATATTGCGGCTATGGGCGGGGTAGCAAGATGGGCGGTAATAGGGATAGGTATGCCTGCTAATACCCCTCTATCATTTGCTGAGTCTTTGTATGCCGGGATACAAGATATTTGTCAGAAATATAATACCCAGCTTGTTGGCGGAGACACGGTTTCCTGCGATAGGGTGGTGATAAATATTACCTTGACCGGTGAGGTTGAGCCTGAAAATGTAGTGAAACGGACTGGTGCACAAGTGGGAGACCTCATTGTTGTGACCAATACCATTGGAGATTCTGCTGCTGGACTGGCTGCAATCAATAAAAGAGCAGACACAGAGAGGGAAGGAGACAGTCGGCAGTCAGCAGTCGGCAGTCAACAGGAAAGAGAGGGCACAAGGTTGGCTGCAACTAAGCATGGATTAGATACCCATGCTGCTCAAATAGTTATAAAAAAACACCTTGAGCCAATTCCAAGGCTTGCTGAATCCCGCCAGATAGTTCAACTCCTTTCCCCTACAGCCATGATAGACATCAGTGATGGATTATCAATCGACCTTTGCCGTTTGGCTGAGGCAAGCCTCGTTGGTGCAAGGATATACGAGGACAAGATACCAATATCTGATGAGGTATCAGGGGTGGCAGGAGAATTAGGCAGGAATAGACTTGAATTTGCCCTTTCAGGCGGCGAGGATTATGAGCTGCTGTTTACCATATCGCCACAAAAGGTAATGGCAATTGACAGTACGGGTGTTCCATTAAGCGTGATTGGTGAGATTACCCCATTTGAAACTGGGCGAGTGATGGTTACAACTGAAAGGGTGGAAAAGACCTTGATACCTCGCGGGTATGAACATTTTTCAGTTGTGTAATAAAGATAAGAGAACGCAGTTTTTCAGGATAAATTTCGACTTGTGCAATCAATATGCAGTTTTAGTACACAAATTATAAAGTAACTATTCAGGTATGCATCAAAAAGTGTAAGAAAAAGGGGATAAGGAAATAAAGAGGATATGGAGATGATGGAATATCCAGAAAACTTACTTACCAAAAGAATAATTCAATGTATCATCAAGATACACCAGTCGATTGATCAAAGCTTTCTGGAAAACATCTACTGGAGGACGATGATAATTGAATTTACAAAGCAGGAATTGTTTTAAGAGAGTTGAATTAGAATAATATCCCCTTATCTCCTCCATCTCCTCATCCCCCTTCTTACACTACCTGAATAGTTACAAAAAATGTTGCTTTTTTAGAAAAATTGGTGTATACTTACAATACAAAATCAAGCGTGTAAACGCATAGAGGAATAAATATGGCACAATCAAAGGTAGCAATTTTGCGAACCTCACCAGCAACAGTTTTGCACGATTATCATCGACTGATGAATCTTGCCTCATATCAGGATATTCTTCCCAAGGATGTTGATACAGCTCTGAAAATAAACATAAGCTGGCATTTTTTTTATCCTGGAAGTTCGACTACCCCTTGGCAGCTTGAGGGTGTAATTCGGGCTTTGAAGAGAGATGGATACAATCCTGAGCTTGTTCATGCCTGTCATAATCGGACAGTGGTGATTGATGCTCATCTGGGCGAACGAGAGAACAAGCAGATTAATGTAATAAATGCTCACGGACTTAAGAATGTGCATCTTTACGAGGGTTCTGAGTGGATTCATATCCGGGATGCTGTGGGAGATCTGGCTGATAAATTTTTGTGTCTGAATAAGGTTTATCCAAAGGGATTTATGATCCCAAAACGCTTTATCGGAGAAAATATTATTCATCTGCCAACCATAAAAACGCATGTTTTCACAACAACAACCGGAGCCATGAAAAATGCCTTTGGCGGGCTATTGAATGAAAAGCGGCACTGGACACATCCGGTTATTCATGAAACATTAGTTGATCTGCTTATGATTCAGAAAAAGATCCATCGAGGTGTTTTTGCAGTGATGGATGGAACATTTGCAGGGGATGGACCTGGTCCACGATGCATGATTCCTCATGTAAAGAATGTCATTCTTGCATCGAGTGATCAGGTAGCAATTGATGCAGTGGCTGCTATGCTTATGGGATTTGACCCCTTGCGGGATATCAAATTTATCCGTCTGGCACATGAATTAGGTCTTGGATGTGGAGACATTCGAGACATAGAAATCGTTGGCGATATAGACGCTGCTAAAGAAAACTGGCATTTTGCTGGTCCGTTTAAGAAGATGACCTTTGCCAGCAGGATGCAGCATTTTATTTATTGGGGTAAGCTGAAGGCACCTGTTGAGTGGACACTAAAGACAATTCTTGCACCATGGGCATATATTGCCAGTGTCTTGTACCATGATGTTTACTGGTATCCTAGCCATCAGGAGCGGATATTTGAAATCCTTAATAGTGAGTGGGGCAGATTATTTCATAACTGGGAGAATATTGCCCTTTCACCTGATAATCTTGATACCTCTGGCTGGAGTGATGTTGGGACAGCTCCTGCAAGGCTGAATAAGGAGACCATGAAGCTGATTGGACGATCATTTAAGGTTCTTGGCACCTGCATCAAGGAAGCACCTGAATTTGGGAGACACAAGGCAGGATGCAGAATTCAGAATACAGGAGTTAGGAGTCAGAATAGAGAGAAGACAGGAGACAGGTAGTAGTGTCGTGTCAACTCTCAAGTGTCGGATAGTACGGTTATCCGATGCTCTGTCATTCCTGCGAATGCAGGAATCGTAATTGCTCAATAACCTGTGGATTTTGCAAGCCACAATTAACAACAGATGAACATTTACAAGGGAAAGAACCACAAAGGGTGTAACTCCTTAGGGAAAATAATTGGCAGCAATAACGATAACAAGGTAACCACAAATGAGAAGAGCCCAATAATGGTTTATTTCTTAGAATTTACACCCTTTGTGGTTCTTTCTCTGTATCTGTATTCTTGCTGTCTGAATAGTTACTGTTGCTTTCAACCTCCTGCGAATTGCCATAGGATATTGAGCAGTTACCAGGAATCTAATCTGTCTGTAGCTTACCCCTCAGAACAGGAGGGAGACTCCTGCAGGAGTTTACCCCTGTGAATGCAGGGGCAGGAGTGACACATGTTTAATCCTAAACTTTAATGATGACGCAGTACTACAATGGTTGTGCGACAAATTAAGGTTGACACGACAGTAGTGTCAGATAAGCAGAATTCTTGCTCCTTGAGCAGTTACGATTAAAGGAAAAGAGAGACAAGTTATGGAAGAAATAATGGATGAAGAAATTGCCATCTCAATTGTTGTGCCGTTTTTTAATGATGAGGGCACTGTAATTGAATTGTATTTTCGCTTGAACAATGTGCTTCTAAAGTTAGACAAGGCGTGGGAGATAATATTTGTAGATAATGGGAGCAGTGATCGCACTCTTCTGCTTCTTAAGGAATTAAGGGAAAAAGAGAAGAGGATTAAGATTGTCAGGCTCATAAAAAACTTTGGAGAAAATGCAGCGATAATGGCAGGTTTTTCTCAGGCAAAGGGCAAGGTGGTTGTTACCATTGCCGGGAATATGACTGAACGGCCTGAGAATATTCCGGGATTATTAGAAATGCTTGACAAGGGATATGATGTTGTCAGCGGACACTGTGTGGTTTACAGGCAGCCGATTATTAATAGATTTGCCAACTGGTTGATTTTTAAGATGACAGGGATACAGGTTGAGGGCTATGAATGCTGCTTGCGGGCATATCGCCACAGTATTATCAATCTGCTCAAACAATGTCGTGAACGCACTCAATCTATCCCACACCTTGTTTGTTGGCTTGGAGCAAAGACAACTGAGATTGAGGTGGATGTTGATAACAAGCAGACAGAGGCATCATTGCCCCTACAGAAAAGAGAAAAGCCGTATGCAGCCATAAAAAGGGCTCTCTCCTTAGCTTCAAGCTTTGGCATTACCCCGCTGAAGATTGCCTGCCCAATAGGTATCTGGACAGGAGGATTGGGGATATTAGCCTCTATGTTTTTCATTGCCTCAGGATTGTTCGTTGATTATTGCGGCTTAAATATTGGGCTTGGGATTGTCCTCATTGTCTTGTCCATGCAGCTTTTTGGCGGAGCATTAATAATCGGGTATATAGCCAGAATATATACCCAAATTCAGGGAAGACCCTATTATATTATTGAAGAGGTGATAGAATGAAGACAAATATACCAGCTATTGAGGGTGGAATGCCTGTAAGGGATACATTCCTTAGCTTTCATCAGGCATTGCTTGGTGAGGAGGAAGAAGCGTCCGTCATTCAGACACTAAGATCAGGCTGGTTGACTACCGGTCCAAAGACAAAGCAGTTTGAGGCTGAGTTTGCCAAATATGCCAAAAGTGAACATGCTGTTGCTGTTAATTCCTGCACAGCAGCCCTTCATCTGGCATTGGTTGCTGCTGGAATAGGAAAAGGGGATGAGGTAATTACCACACCCATGACCTTTTGTGCTACAGCCAATGTTATTGTTCATGTTCAGGCTGCCCCGGTCTTTGTTGATGTGGATTCAGTTACCCTGAATATTGATGTCAAAAGAATCGAGGAAAAAATTACCTCAAAAACAAGGGCAATTATCCCGGTTCATTATGCCGGCTGTCCGTGTGAAATGGAGACAATACTTGATTTGGCTAAAAAATATAATCTTGTGGTGATCGAGGATGCAGCCCATGCCACAGAAACAGAATATCATGGCAAAAAGGTAGGCTCTATTGGGGATATGGCTGCCTTTTCCTTTTATGCTACAAAAAATCTCACCACAGCAGAGGGTGGGATGCTGACCACTAATTCTGATGAATTCGCAGAAAAGGTCAGGGTATTGGCACTTCATGGCATGAGCAAGGATGCGTGGAAAAGGTATTCTCCGGAAGGGTATCAGCATTATGAGGTATTGTATCCAGGGTATAAGTATAATATGACTGATATTCAGGCATCGCTTGGTTTGTGCCAATTGGCAAAGATTGAGGACTTTTTGAAGGTACGGCAAAGACATGTGGCTTCATATGATAAGGCATTTAAGGATATGGATTCCATTGTTCGTATCGGCAGAATACCAGACATCAAGCACGCCGAGCATCTTTATGCCATCATACTCAAAACAGAGCTGCTGAATGCTTCAAGAGACAGGATACTCTCTGCCCTGCAAAAGGAGAACATTGGAGTTAGTGTGCACTTTCAGTCGCTTCATCTCCATCCATATTATCGTCAGCAGTTTGGCTTTAGCGAGGGGGCATTTCCTGTGACTGAATATGCGGCTGACAGAATTCTCTCCCTGCCGCTATATCCAGGGCTCGCAGAACAGGATGTGTGTGATGTGATTGAGGCTGTGAAAAAGGTAATTGGATACTATAGCAGATGAACAAGTCATATAGGACTTGTTCTATGGGTAAATTTTCGACCTGTGCGGTTGTTGCATTAAGCCACAGAAGCATAACAATAGCACGCAAACACAGAGTAAGAGCCACAACCCTTGCCATGCTTTTCTCATTTGCAATTACTCCTGTTTCGCGAGGGGATAGGGGGATAGAGAAATAGGGAGATAGGGAGATTTTAAGGACACCACCGATATTTACACCCTTTGTGGTTCTTTCTCTGCCAAAGGTGCTGCCTCTTCTCGTTGCAATAGCTACTGACTAACGAGACTTGATGTAATTATCCACAATCGCACAGAAGGTAAAATTTTCCTTGACACAAGATTTATTTTATGCTATCATTCCATGAATGGCAGGGGTGGTTTGCGAACCACTCCCTACATGAAATTGTGTGCCCACATAGCTCAGTCGGTAGAGCACGTCCTTGGTAAGGACGAGGTCAGCGGTTCGATCCCGCTTGTGGGCTCCATCTTTGCTTCTTGGCTGGATGAGGATGAACAAAGAAAATTCTGTTTGGTCTATTATATTAAAGGTTCTATTGGTTTGTGTGTTTTTGACCATTACCGTAACAAGTATAACGGTATTTATCCTTTTATATCCATCCTCAAAAGATGTTATCAAGGTGCCTGACTTGGTAGGCAAGGATAGGATCTCAGCTATTGGGATATTAAGCAAAAAGCAGCTTGGCATAAAAGAGATCTACAAACCGCATGATACCCTTCCAAAGGATTATGTTATTGCCCAAAACCCTTTACCATGTACAGAGGTAAAAGCAAAAAGAAGGGTAGAGGTAACCTTAAGCTCTGGCAGAAGCATGGTGGTTGTACCAAGTTTTTGTGAGCTTGCCCTTTCAGAGGTTAAGGAAAATCTTTGTCGTATGGAGTCTGAAAATTATTGCGGGCTGCAGGTAAGATCTATTTCTTATACCAATTCTTCAATCATTCCACCAAATCACATCGTCTCTCATATCCCAATATCCGGAACAAGGGTACCAAAAAATACAAGTATAAGTCTAATTGTCAGCAAAGGATCTAATTCTCCAGTCTTCTATATGCCTGACCTTGTAAACACATCTATCACTGAATCCAAAAAGCTGTTAGATGAAATGGGGTTAAATCTGGAGATAAAGGAAGAAGTGGCTGAAACAGTAGAGCAAAATATGGTTATAAATCAATCCCCGCTTGCCGGCAAGAAGGTATCTAAGGGTGGAACAGTTACCCTGACTGTTTCAGTGTATCTTTCTGAGGGTGACACAGTACCGGCAACAGAGGAAGAGGAGAAATAGCACACGGATTTGCACGGATTAAGATTAAAACAATCCGTATCTGAATCCGCGTTTATCCGTCTCATCAGCGTCATCCGCGTGCTATTATTACTAAAACTCGATGTTCAAGTTTTTTTGTAATTATTCTTTGTTGTATTTGGAATAGTACTTGCTCAAGGTACAGAATGTTCCTCGCCAGCAAGGGCAAGGGGTGAACATTTGTAGCTGCAGGGTGCCCCGCCCCCCAGGGGTGCTGCCCACTTGTCCCTGCCTAATAAGCGACCACAAGGGTCGCAGCTACAATGTCTGACATGCAACAGGTGACTACGAATGTAGCTGCAGGGCTTGTCCCTGCTTATTTGAATTATTTTGGGACACCACCCAATTTCTACACAGGTCAAAAAACTTGAACATCGAGTAAAAGGAAGAGAAAAAATGACAAAAATTGCCCCCTCATTATTATCCGCAGATTTTTCATGCCTGTCAGATGAGATAAAACGCATTGAGCACACCGCTGACATGCTCCATCTTGATGTGATGGATGGACACTTTGTCAATAATATTACCTTTGGACCAGTGGTTGTTTCAGCGATAAGGGAAAAATCTCGCTTGCTGTTTGATGTCCACCTGATGATTACCAATCCGTCCAGAATTATTCCTGAATTTATCAAGACAGGTGCGGATATTATTACTATCCATGCTGAGTGCCAAGATGAATTATTACCAACCATACGGATGATTAAGAATGCCGGGATAAAGGCTGGTATCTCAATTAATCCGCCAACCCCGCTTAATATTGTTGCCCCCCTGATTCAAGAGATTGATCTGCTGCTGATCATGAGTGTTAATCCGGGGTGGAGCGGACAGGGGTTTATCCAAGAGGTTTTGCCAAAGATTAGAGAGGCTAAGGGATTACTAAAAAGGGATAATCCAGCAGCAGAGCTTGAGGTTGACGGCGGCATAAACCTTGAAACAGGGAAACAAGCAATTGAGGCAGGGGCAGATATTCTGGTTGCCGGTTCGTTTGTTTTTAATAGCATTGACCCGGGCAAGGCGATAGAAGATTTGAGGTGCGCAGGGACAGTCACCTGTTCTTGCCATTCAAATTGACCCAATAAAAATTGCTGCAATCAGAGGCTAACATGTTTAAAGGTTTTACCTTAGCTAAATACAAGCTGAAGATTAAGGCAGAAGAAAGACTTTATTTGCCAATGTACATGGGTTCAACCCTTCGCGGCGGTTTTGGCACTGCTTTCAGACGGATTGTCTGCTTCAATAGAGAGAATATCTGCCAGGACTGCATCTTGAGAGAAAAATGTGTCTATTCTTACATCTTCGAAACCTCACCACCCAAAGACTCGAAAAACCTAAAGAAGAACAATGATATCCCAAGACCCTTTATCATAGAACCGCCCCTGAACGAAAAAAGGGAATATAATGAGGGTGAGATTCTTGAATTTGGATTCACCTTGATTGGCAAGGCTATTGAGTACCTTCCATATTTCATCGTTACCTTCAAAGAATTGGGCAGCATAGGACTTGGAAAGGGAAGGGGAAGGTATTCCTTAGAGGGTATGAGCATTGATGGGGATGAGATCTATTCCTCAGATGGAATCCTTAGGGAGACACAGAAAAGAATCAATGAAGATGAGATAATCGCTGAGGCAGGCACATACCCCAAAGACAGACTTACCATAGAGTTTATTACCCCAACACGAATGAAATCCAACGAAAGGTGTATTAATCTCCCGGAGTTTCATGTTCTTATAAGAAGCCTCCTGTCCAGAATCTCCTCCCTTTCATATTTTCACTGCCATGAGGAACTCTCTCTTGATTACAAAGGGATAATAGAAAGGGCAGA
Source organism: bacterium (assembly GCA_018814245.1). GTDB lineage: Bacteria > UBA9089 > CG2-30-40-21 > CG2-30-40-21 > CG2-30-40-21 > CG2-30-40-21. Next base: position 943 of record JAHIZN010000230.1, on the reverse strand, counting down.
AAGGGTTAAGATTAAAGAGAACCAAACAGAATGGTATGACTGGGAGAGATATTCCAGCCGTCAGGATACCAAGATGAATCTTGGTGGAATAGTGGGCAAGGTAACCTATCAAGGAAATATGGAAGAGTTTCTGCCACTGATTGCCCTGGGCAGCTATGTCCATGCAGGTAAGGGTGCTACCTTTGGGCTGGGAAAATATGAGGTTTGGAAAGATTGACCGTAAGTAAGAAGATGTGTAAGGAGAAGGAGAATTGGAGAAGGTGGAGAATTGGAGAAGAATTTCCAACATATTGTCCTGACATATCTTTCCCCATTTCTCCACTTTCCCCTTTTCCCCTTTTGGACACATTTGTATAGTTTACTATCTTCTTTTACCTACCAATCACTGACCGATTATGATTGACACCGATATACTGCTTGACAAGATGATTGATGCGGTGATAAAATGTATCGATGCTTACAAGGATAGTTTGCGGATATATGAAATCTGTGAGGGATGCAAACCAAAGAGTAACAGTTCAGCGTTGGAATGAATGACCCGATGAAAAGGGGATTGCGTGGGACAAGGGATTGCGACGATCAGGGCAGGCACAGGGGCCTGCCCCTACACATGTTTTTCCACAGGTGTGAATATGAACCCGTAGGGGCAACCCCCTGTAGTTGCCCTGTTTTCGTTGGAATGAATGACCTGATGAAAAGAGAATTGTGACGAAAGAAAGATAATAGCACGCGGATGACACAAACATAATATGGAGAAGGAAATCCTTGAAAAGGAGGTGTATTTGAATGGAATTTAAGATTATTTCCACCTGTGCGGTTGTGGATAATTGCATCAAGTCAATAGAACACCGTTTCACAGGACTTGTTAGCCAGCAGCTATTGTAACGAGAAGAGGGAGCCCCTCTGGCAGAGAAAGAATCACAAAGGGTGTAAATATCGGTGG
>JAHIZN010000229.1 GCA_018814245.1 bacterium | reverse complement strand
TAAACCAGTTGTGGTTATTAATGATAGGAGGATGATTAATCCAAGAATGAATTGTTGTTGCATTGTTTCTCCATATGTTTTTATTGTTCGTAGGGGCAACACCCTATTTCAGGGGGCAGACACTCAAGGTCTGCCCCTACAGAGGGCAACCACAGACAGACTGTGTGAAAACTCAAGTTCACGATAATTGCCCGTAGAGACAATGCCCCCCGTGCCTGCCCTCTGTCTCTACAATCTGTTGCAGCACAATCTGTCGTGTCAATCTCGCTACAGAGAAAGAGCCACAAAGGGTGTAAATTCTAAGACACAACCTTTGTCAGTCTCCTCTCATTTGTAATTTTCTGTGTTTTGTTGCAATTAGTTTCCCTGCGATATTTACACCCTTTGTGATTCTTTCCCTTTCATTAATCTGTTGTGACATTATGTCCAAATTCAGAGTTTTTACACAGTCTGCAGGGGGATGTCCCTACAAGGAGGCTATATGTCAAATTAATTATTGGTTTCCATAGATTATCGTCAGAGAATACTTGACTCTTAATCCCTACATTTGCCGCTAATTGCTCGGAAAGGGTAAGCCTACTTCACAGGTCGCCAAGTTTCAGCCCTATCAGGGCAGAAACTCAGTGTCCCTACCCTCTGCCTCCGCCACCTATCTACATGCGTGCTCGCACAGGCAGAGCGAGAGGATATCATCCGATCACCAATCTACCCCTATCTCCTCCATTCCCTTTCCCCCGATAGCCTGAACGGTTACAAACAAGTAGGGGCGAGGTCATAAACCTCGCCCCATATCCATCAAGTATCAACTTTGCAACAATCTATGCAGCCTTATTTCTTTCTCAGCCTACTGGCAAGCCCGATCAACCCACTACCCAAAAGCAGCATGGTCGTTGGTTCAGGGACAGCAGCTCCTACAGGGGGTGAGCCTGGAATAGGTGCACCCATTCCGCCGCCACCGCCGCCACCCGGCAATGGTGGGTCACCAATAAAATACCCTGGCCTTGGATCAGATGTAGCATACGGTCCATTTGTACCTGAATAAGGGCTGCGGAAAGAAAACCCTGCAAGGTTATCATCCGGAGCAATATTATAGGCTGAATAATTATTGGAATACCATCGAAGTATCTCTGGCGGATTCTGCCAGAGGTCACCATTACCACCCCACATGTTTCCAGTATTCTGCCAATTCCAAATCGATGGGTCTGGAGATACCATTTGATATGACCAGCCAGCTGGTGAATTGATATCAAATACGGTTCCAGGCCAGATAGGCACCTCATAGTCAACAATATTCTGGGCAGAAAGGTTAGAGTTGTTTACCGTAAAGTTATAGGTAAACCAGTTATCGGTTCCGGTGGCAATCATGGTATCAATCCACGAAATATGCCCCCCATTACTAACCACTGCATCAGCTATCTGGGCAGGGGTTGCAGTTGCTGGAAGCGGATCACCTGCCGGATCTACCAAGGGCGGTGAATCTGGTGGAGGGGTTACCTCTCCTGTATTATCCTGTGGCAAGGGCGGATCCCCTATAAACGGAAAATCACTCGGGTCAGAGGTCTGGTATGGACCGCCTGCCCCGGCATAAGGGCTGTCAAACCTGAAGCCAGTAAGCGATGTCCCTGGATTGATCATGTCGGGATAGTCCCAGTTACTGCCATTTGCCTGCCAGTGCAGGATCAAGGGTGGATTCTGCCAATTTGTCCCCCATGTACCAAACTGTTGGTTTACATTATTCCAATCCCATATAATACCAGGATCCCCTAGACTACCAATGGTATATGTCCAACCAGGTGGAGATTGGATATTGAACACCGTTCCCGGAAAAATAGGCACCTCATAATCAATGATTGGAGCCGTTGATGTCCCAGAATTATTAACCTCAAAGTCATAGGTGTACCAACCGCTTAGAGAATCATTGTTAACAATGGTATCTATCCATGATGTGTGCTGCCATGGCTGAAAGGCAGCAGTTGCCGTGCCATTAAACCGTGAGGATGGCTGCCAATAAGTACCTCCACCTATCCACAACGGGTTTGTTTCCCAACTTCCACCATCTGTCGAGTATGGTGTATCAATTGGTGACAAGGGCGTGGTAAAGCCAAAACCATTCAGTGAGTCACCAGATGGTATCGGAGAGTCATGTTTCCCCCCATACCATGTACTTACTTCATACCAATGCAATGTTGCCGGAAGAGAGCCCCATCGCCAGTCGGGTGTAATGGGCACCAATCTATCCTCAAGCCTATTTGTAATGCTACCTGTCAAGCTATCCCATGTATCTGTAAAACTCCACAAACCATCCCATTGATAATCCCACCCTGGCGGTGAGGTAATATTATATGTTGTGGTTTGCCATGGCCACACCGGCAATAGAAAATCACTTATCTCATCCGTACTATTCAGGGCATTGAGGACAGTAAAGTTGTAGGTATATTCTCCGTTAGCAGGGACAACATTGGTTAACACCGTAGATGTATGAGAACCACTGTTATAATCGTTATCGGATCTTGCTGCTCCTGCCTTTCCCTGAAACAAAAAAAAGCAAAAAATCATCAATAAAACATAAATTTGCCTGTTCATCATAAGCACCTCCATCATAAGCAACACACGCCATCGACTTTTAATATGATAATATCACAGCAGTTCTATATAACTAACAAATTTCCGGATCAGGAGAATTTGATATTTTCGTACAATATTAATTATACTACCACAAAAATATTGATTTGTCAAGAAAAGAATGCAGCAATTCTGTGTGAAAAATTCAGGATTGATGTTTTTTTATTCATTGTCCCTGTCGGTGAGGACATTTGCAGTGAATGGCTTTAGCCTTCCACTTCTGATGGAAAGCTAAAGCTGTTCACTGCCAGGGATTTTTGCATATTATCAGGCATTTGTCGTATTGCTTGGGATATTTTTCGATACAACATGAATAAATTTGCATAAAATATCATGCCATTATCCAGCCAATTGTTCACACAGAATTGCTGTGCCCTAAATGAGAATTGCTGCTTACCTCCCCACCAGCCACTTCATCAGATTCCAGTTAAGTACAACCTTATCATAATCAACAATCCCCTTTTCACCCTCAGAGATATAGTTGGCAAAGAAAAGGTCATCTCCAACCACTACCACCCTGCCAGCACCGTATTTTTTATACACCATGGTTGGATAGTCGTACACATAGGCAAGGAGAATCCCTCCCCTGACAGCTACCGGGGTCATAAACCAGATGCTATTTATCCCTTGCGTAATTGGGTGCTTGATAAATCTTTGGGTGGTAAAGCTCATGGGT
>JAHIZN010000228.1 GCA_018814245.1 bacterium | reverse complement strand
GTCTGCCCCTACGAGGTATCAAGGCAGACACTCAAGGTCTGCCCCTACGAGGTATCAAGGCAGACACTCAAGGTCTGCCCCTGCATTCGCAAGGACAAGCCCTGTCCCTACTGTCGTGTCAACCTTAAAATGACGGATGCAATTGTAAGGACAGGAGGGAGCCCCTCTGTCAGGCTTATTTCTGTCCGCTGCTTGATTGGCTGCGTACAACCACAAGAGGAGAACCCCTCCCTGCCCTGCTGAGGCGGTAGGCAGGTGTCTGACAGTAGGGGCAATTCATGAATTGCCTCTACAACAGCACGCAGTCGTGGAAGGTTTGTCCCTACATCCTAAATATCCGACACTTAAGAGTTGACACGACACTATAATAATACCAACCCTTCGGGATTTTAGTTACAGAAAACAACCCCGAAGGGGTGGCATTATTATAGGAAAACAACACATATCACAACAATCAATCCCAAAGGGATGACATTATCATAGCATTGTGCTGTAAATTCTAATTGCACAGTTTGATAAATTTTAAGGAGGTATGAAATGATGAAAAAATATTATGGTTTGTTGAAAAAGGTAGGCTTGAAGTATATGCTGGTGGTACTGGCTGTGGGGGGGATTTTGGGGCTGTGGGCTAATTGGGCCGGGGCGGTTGTTTCTGTTACGACCGATAATTTGCTCGTGAATCCCGGGGCAGAAAATGGGACAACTGGATGGACATCCGATTGTAAAACACTTGGTGCATATGGTTACTTAGAGTGCGAGGGGGAAAAGATATACCCGCATAGCGGATCATGCCTCTTTTATTTCGGTACTGTAGGTGAGTACTTCCATGCGTGGCAATGGGTAGATATCTCGAAATATATTACTGATCCAGCATTAGTTGGGACGATAACGGCAAAGATTACAGGCGTTGTTAGCACCTATAATGACGAGGTTACACCTATCTTGTATTTCTATGAATCCGCTACCTCCTCTGCGATTTCCGGGTAGAAGCAGCGATTACCTACTGCTCCCCCCCCCACAGACCCCGTACTTGACCAATTAAGTCATATGGTTCTTCGGTAATCAGAAGTTCTCACCTCTGACGCATAACTTTGCTACTCTGCAAGTTTCTCTGCTTGCTCCACAATTAGCTGGGGTTTCGTTGATACGGTTTGTGATGTCAGTGCATCTCCCATAATTCCTTCCAGCTAAATGTTATGCCCTGCTTCACCTTCCCTTCAGTTAAGTTCTTTGTGTCTCAATTCCTCACCTTCCCGGTCTGTCATTTTTTTACCTGACTATCGGTACTATGTTCCGCTAAGACTGCCAATTGTCCTTCTCGAATCGCTTCGCATTCCGCTCGCTTTTCAATACCGTCAGAGGTCAGCTATGTTGGTCCAGGGAAAGGAACAAATGACAGGGTTAATGTAGGGGTGAACGGTAGTGTGAATTTTGAGATAATAAAATCTGCCGGTCCTACTTATCCCGGGGCACAAGTGACTGGATACGGGTGGAAAAGATCAGATAAACTCTCTGATGACGAACCAGTCAAGGTAGACCCACAAGGTCCATACACCGGCAGACCTGAAAAGCCTGTTAAACTGAAATGTTTATTTAACCAGATGAGTTATCCCGGCGCCACTTATCAATATCAGTGGTATGTTAGCGGCAGCTCTATCTCTACGAATGAAAGGGGTGAGGCAGAATACACATGGAACAAGAATGGAAGTTATCAAATTAGCGCTAAAGTAATTGTGATCACAGAAGAAGGAATGGTCTTAACTAATCAGTCTTCCTCTTATGTTACCATTGAGGCGGGCAAGCCAACCGCCATGCCCTGTGGGCCATACAAAGGCGGTATCTTTGGCGGTAATTTTTCACCCATTCAGTTTGAGGGCAATCACCCGGATTTTGTCGAGGATAATGATATAGGACATATTGATACATGGAAATGGTCTTTTGAGCAGGGTGGTAGTTCTGATATCTGGAACCCAACCCGAGCATATGAAAAGGCAGGTGAGTATATTATCAGTCTGAAGGTTAAGTCAGAATATGGAAAATGGAGTGACTCAAAGGATGCTCATGTGGAGGTGATTGATGGTAAGATTGCAGGTTTCGTACGGGCATCAGACCTACGGACACCTGTAGGAAGTGTGACCTTAAGCCTCACCTCAAGCCATGTAGATAAAAATGTCTTGAGACGAATTGCCTTAGATGATAAAAATCTAACGGTTATTGGAACCAGTACCGTTGCTCTCTTGACTGTTACAGACGATAAGGGTTGCTATGAGTTTGCCCATTTGCCATTGGGTAGTTATCTAATTCGTGCCAGTAGGGGTACAGGGGATGCTGCCCATGAGTTTGAAAAGAGTATCAGGGATACAGAGATTACCCTGAGCGGACCCAATCAATTGGCTATAGACTTTGTAGATATCAGTGTCTATCCGGTGGGCGGACGGGTGATTTACAGCATTCAGAAAAACGGTCAGGATGTGCTGGTTGAGGGCGTTGAGATTAAAGCCCAGTCTATAAGTGCCCACAGCACTATTGAAGCCAATCCCAGTAACAAGTCGCTCTCTGCCGCAGGCGTTAATTACAGTATGCCGCTGCTTGCTGACAAATACCTTTTCTTAGCTAAAAAGTCGGGGCATGATGTCCGTATCAAGGAAGGGACACATGGCTATGATAAAAACACTCAATTGGTTGCCATTTCCGATGCAAGAGGCGACATTGATTTTATTGATTGCACCACCCGTAAATTGACTGTATTTATTGAGGATTCCGGCGGGTATAAGATTGCCAGCAGGACAGTTACCATTAGTGCAGCAACAGCAATTCTCAGTGAACAATTGACCGTGCAACAATCTAATATTGTATACAATGATTGCCTGTATTGCCTTAAAGATATTCCAATTGACAAGGCAATCGACCGTCAGCATGCAAAAACATTAGGCAATATGTGATATTTATGCCCTAAATAG
>JAHIZN010000227.1 GCA_018814245.1 bacterium | reverse complement strand
TCCCTTATCCCTTATCCCTTATCCCTTATCCCTTATCCCTTATCCCTTATCCCTTATCCCTTATCCCTTATCCCTTGTCCCTTATCTTTTGTCCCTTAACACAAATAGATACCCTGTGTGTCAGCCCCAAATCATCATGTGGTACAAAGGCATAGTCCAGATGGTATTCTCCTATCTTAAGCCCCATCCCTCCGCTAAAAGAGACCATATTTTCATGATTTGTCTCATATCCTGCCCTGAGAATCATTGCCTGACTAATACCATATTCTATCCCCGCAGCCATAAAAGACTTTTTTCCGTCAAAGCTGATGCAGTCCATGATTAGTACACAGTTATCGATTGGTTTGTAAGCCATGCCTATCCTTGAGATTAAGGGTAGATTATATTCATTTTTTGATGCCTTTATCCCTCTGCCTATATTTTGGATGCTTGCTCCAAGTGAAATATATGATAATGGATGCCACATTACCCCTGCATCCACTGCATTGGTGCTTGTTTTACTCCATGGGTTACTTTCAGAGATATGCTTCAAGCTTGCCCCAAGTGATACCTTTTTGGTTACTTGATAACCATAAGAAAGTCCGGCACTAAGGTTATAAACCCTGAATCTGCCTGTAGCCGTACCCTGTATATCCCTTTCTATAATATCCTGTGTATGCAGATAAGTCATATTCATACCTATTGCATGTCCATCAACAAGGGGATAAGCCAGACCACCATACTCAATCCCTATATCCTCAAGCCAACTGGTATGGGTTAAAGAGACCTCAGCCTTTTCAATAAATCCCAACCCGGCAGGGTTATAGTAAACAGCCCCGACATCATCTGATAGACCACAAAAAGCCTCTCCCAACCCGGCTGACCTGGCATCAATCCCTATCCTCAAAAAGGTTGTGCATGGTGACTGGGCTGAAGCGTTAAGAGAGATAATCATACATAATAAAATGGTTATATATTGCATGTGTTCCCTCAAGATAAATCGTCTCTTACTTGATGAAGTATAACAGATTATGTTGGATATTGTCAAGTCTTTTTAATGGGGGAGCATCAGCAGAAAAGACTAATACACCATAACATTAATTCTTGATAGCTTGATAGGGAGATTCCTGCATTCGCAGGAATGACAATATTCAATCGATGCTCGACAGGCTGTTACGGAATAGGTTAAAGTGTCATTCCGAACTAATGTGAGGAATCTCAACTTGTTGATTCCCAACAGGTTAAGATTTCTCGGATTACCTCGAAATGACAAAAAGTCGCATTCCGTAACAGCCTGTCGAAGGGAATTGAAGTTATTACATCCTAACATTTAATCGTGACGCAGCACTAAAAGACTTCCGAAGTCTTTAAGCCTTCGGAAGTCTGATTTCCCACAACTTAGCATACTTTACAAAAACATAGAATGATGAAAGAACAGCGAGGATAAACCCGTGCATCCCATCCAGAAATCCTTTTTTCAGAATGTACATCTTAAAAAAGATAAACAGCGGTCTTGTAATTAGTGAGCTGACTGATGCCTTTTTGCCCTTGGCTCCAAGCTCATCTGCTGCCAGGGTGGTGTACCGCCCAAGCTTATCCAAGTAATGATTCAAGTTATTATCCGTATAATGCAGCATTGCCCCGTTTAGTTGCCCCATCCTGCCGCTCAATTCTACATATTCATGTACCTGTTTCTCCGCAAACACTCCTCTACCCTTGCGAAAAAGCCTCAGACAATAGTCCGGATACCAGCCGCTATGCCTGATCCACTTGCCCAGAAAGTATGCCTTGCGGCAGATTTGATAGCCATCCATTTTGGAATTTTGCATTATCCCTTGAATTTCCTCAGCCAATTCTGGTGTTATTCGTTCGTCTGCATCAATCGAAAGTATCCAATCCATGGCAGCACAACTTAAGGCATAATTTTTCTGCCTGCCATATCCCTGCCACTTGGTTTGAAATACTTTTGCCCCAAATTCTTCTGCAAGTTTTTTTGTATCATCATGACTGAAGGCATCAACCACCACTATCTCATCCGCCCATTTAACGCTTTTGAGGCATTCTGAGATGTTCTTTTCTTCATTATGGGTAATGATTATAACTGATATGCTCACTTCAACAACTCCATTTGAATCATGTACTCACCATCAGTCTTTTTCCATATCTTGCCCTCATCCTGCGAGATACAGGAACGATTAAATCGATAGTAATTATCAACTGGTATCTTAAGCATCCCACCCTCTGGCACCTCAAAGATTACCTCATTTATCCCTTTTTTCAGGAGAGAGGATGTAAACTTATACCCAACCTTGTGCAGAAACGCTCCACCGCTCAGGGTTATCTTGGGAGAGGGCTTGCCATTAACATGGAAATACATCTCCCTTGTTCCGCCGCTAAAATATCGAAAGGATAATCGAGCATTTGAGTACTTGCTTGGGTCGCAATCAATAACAAACACCTTCTTGAGCCTGAAAGACGGTGTATTCAGTGTGGCTGTTTGCAAACCATGCCATGAACTGCTGTCGTCACTAATTACTAATTTATCCGGCATATCCTGATATATCCCATGCGGATTTTTGATACAGATAATTTTGGACATAATATTTTGAGAAAAGACAAATGCTCCCATAGCACACAGCAGCAATCCTGCACCTGCAAGGTACAGATATTTTCTTGCCTTTATCTGCTCCCACAACCACCAGATAAAAAATGAGCTAAAGATAATCAAAGGGAGCAGCACAGGTGGACGGTACCTGCCATGAACCATAACAATATACACAGAAACACTGTAAGCAATAATAAAAAGGTAGAGCAGTAGACAATTTTTCCACCATCTCTTCAAGGAAATAATTATCCCAACAAGACCGAGTATAGCAAAAGGGGTAAAGTCAAGCATAAATGGTAATCGCAGGAGTTGGGAATATTGTCTGCCATAGTCATATCCGACCTGATGGGGTATATCCCAGCTACCCCAGAAGAGAAACTTCTTTTTTGTCAGCAGTCTCAAATATCCCATAGGATCATTTTTGATAAATTGCCAGACATCATCCATGTATACAGATTGCCCCTCAGAATGCACCCTTTTTTCTAATGCCTCAAGCTCATTGCCGTAAACATCAAACCAGCCCAAAGAACCTTTGTGGTTGCCAAGCCAAAAATTTATCTCACCACTTGTAGAGATAAGAACAAACCTTCCGCTGTCAAGATAATTTTTTATGGTAACCGGTGATATGGTGATAAAAATAGCTGCAAGACACAAAAATACATATTCCAACCCTTTTTTCATCCCCCACTTAAAGATAAGCCAAAAGACCATAAATGGAATAAAAAGCAGCACATTGGGTTGAGACAAACAGGCAAGACCAATAAATATCCCGCTGAAGATATGATTCCGCAGCTCATTGGTATCCCTTAATAAGAAGAAGATTGCAGCAGTAGAGAAGAATGTGGTCAGTCCAATAGATAGCATAACACTTTCGTAATAGATAAGATACCCGCAAAAGGCAAGAAGAATGCTGGCAATAATGGCTACCTGTTTGTTAAAAAACCTTTGTGCCAGAGAATAAGTCATCCAGCAGGTAAGAAGCCCAAGAAAGCCCATAACCAATCTCAGAATAAACAGGTTATGCCCATAGATAAAATAATTGAAGCTCAGGAAATAATAGTATAAAGGATGATAAAAAAATGGACCCTTAATCGGGGTGCCATTAACCATATCAAGGGCTGCCTGGTCATACATCCCCATATCAGTTCCGCAAGTAGGCTGGAAAAAATCAGGGTCAGCTGCCTTTATCTGATTGAGAAATATTAGCCTGAAGCCAATCATCAATAAAAATGCAAAAAAAACAATAATCATGTCTTTTTTTATATTCCATGAGGTAGCTGCAGGATGCATGAGTTTTTTCTTTTTTTTCTGCATATTTCGTGATTATCCTTAATTGGGATAATGAGTTGCTTTATTATACTTAATTATTTATGAATTGTCAATGAAAAATTTGGGTGGTGTCTGGAATAGCTAACTCTTGGTGGATAGGAAAAACATTCCTCATTTACAAGCTAATAAGCGACCACAAGGAGGTAGCACCTCTGGCAGGTCGCAGTTACAAAGATTCCCACACACAACAATCGATTACACCGTAGCTGCAGGGTGCCAGGGGTGCTACCCCCTTGTCCCTGCCAATAAACGATCGCAATGTAGCTGCAGGGCTTGTCCCTGCCAATAAACGATCGCAATGTAGCTGCGGCTTGTCCCTGCCAATAAACGATCGTAAGAAAGTAGTAATGAAGATTCAAACCACCGCTATCTTACAATCCCTATCTTGCCAGTTTTGATACCAGAAGAACATGTTAGCCGATAAAAGTAGATTCCAGAGGCAACCCGTTCCCCATTATCGTTCATTGTATCCCATCTGGCAATCATTGAACCACCAGCCATTAGCTCTGCGGCATTTATCTGCCGTACCATTTCTCCTGAAAGGTTATAAATATAGACCATAGCATCCGAGCCTGCCGGGATACCTGCTATGGTTACTATCTGTCCCCTGACACATGGATTGGGGTAACAGATGATTTCATTCATGTCTGATGCCAAAAAACTAACGGTTAAATAAATGGTATCAGTACAGGTAACTGTTGCATCGGTTATGGTAAGAGTAAACTCTATTTTGTGTTCATAAGGGCAGTTGGACCTAAGCATAAAACCAAACGGCTGATTGGTGTTGTCAGCTGTCTTACCGGATGGCATGGGATCAATTGCGGCGGTTTTGGTGGTAATAATCACATATGGGTCATTGGTACTCAATTCCACGCTCAGGCTGCCGCAATCATTGTCCCGAAAGTTTTTCAGGGTGATAATTAACGGTAATTGTTGTCCCGGGGCAGCTATCCCCTGGACATTTCCCTGAATGACCTGATATAATGATTGAACATCCCTTGGCATTGGCAGAGCCATTTCAGGATCACCCAAAAGATTAAGGCAGTATTGTACCCAGCGATATGGTGTATCTGTGCTGCACTCAGGAACAAAGGTGAGCTTGCTCATGGCAAATGCCTCACCAATATGAGAATATCCCTCCCGTAATGCCTGTCTGAAAAATTCCACCTGATACTCACCACTGTAAAGCATGGGGCTTGTCTCATCGTACAGTCCATACCTTGAATTACCGATGAATGCGGCTGCACCATTTTTATTTATGACCATCTGTTCGCCAATGCAGTCTGGTCCTGTGGTATTATCAAATGCCCCGGCATAACATCCAATGGTGTTAAAGATGAACGGGCAGGAATTGGACAATTGATCAAGTCCGCTGGTATAGAAATAGCCATTCCCCATTTGAAGACAGTAAGAATTAGCATGTCCGGCATGGGCAACCAACCCAACCCCAGCATTTAGTTCATCCATAACAGTGGATATACTTATCCCACCCTCACTGTGATAGTAGCAGGATCTATCATACGCCCCTGGTGTAATTTCATCAATTGCCTGCATGATCAATTTGCCGTCATTCAGGATATCAAACTTATTCCCAATCAATACCTCATTGTATGGATAGCTGCCGGCAGCAGAACCAAATTCAAGTACCTTTGCCACAAAATCTTCTGTCTGGCTGCCGGTATTAACCGGTGCCCTTCCCACAAACACCTCAGGCATCATATCCACCCTATCCTCAACCTCTCCATAGATACCATCCTTATCATAGTCCCAATCATTGTCAAGGCAGGCATAGTACAAATCGCAAGGAATGTTAGCATCAGAGAACGATTCATCAGAAAGCATCTTATCTTCAACAGGCTTGAGAGCTTGCCCATCATCAAGCAATGTCCCGCCCTCAACCCAGGCATAGACACCACGCTGCGGCACTATCTCTGTATCTCCCCCAAGCAGAAGGTATGTTGGCTGGTAGTCTTTGATATAGTTTCTGATCCTTTCCTGATTGTCTCTGCCAGGGAAATGGCTGTATATCCATGAGGTAGCAGTAATAGTCCCTTCAAGCCCACGGCTAATCTTTGAGTCAAGCAATCTTTGAAAGGCAGGAGCAAGCTCTTGGCTGGTTATGATAAGGTATCTTTCTGCTGTTGGGGAAAAGGCAGGGGCAAAAGAATAGCACCCATGACACACTGTATCTGCATGAGAGATTAGCTCCGGGTTTATCACTATCTTTTGAAGGGCTTGAGGATTGGGACACCTGCCGCTGACAGTGATGTCCTGTGTCTTCTTTAGCTTGAGATTAAACTCAACCCGATTAATCCATGTTAACTCACCTGATTGAGCATCATATCTTGCCCCAAATACCTGCATACATGCCAGATTAAAACATCCCCATCGTTGAATTGATTCAAGTTGTACAATTTTGCATTCTGAAGGAAATGTTCTCTCGACAATGCCTTTGCGAACAGGGGCAAGGGTGTAGCACCCCTGGCACCCTGTCCCTGTAGAGACGCGATTCCCTGTAGAGACGCGATTAATCGCGTCTCTACAAAAGGCAACGCAAGACGCATGATCTCGCAATTTGTGCCCATCTGAAATAGGCAAGGGCGGAGAAACAGAACAGATAAGATATTTGCCGTCTAATTTTTGCTGCTGAATGGATGTTATCTCCAGCCCATCTACATCAAAGCCCTGGGGCAAGAGTACAAAGAATGTTTTCACAGGCAGACTGGGCATACCAACCTCAAATGATACAGCACAATCCTTTGCCCTTACCACAGAACATCCATCCTCAGCAGTGGTAATTTCAAGTGGAGCAATCTCTATGATCAGGGGTAATGCCTGAGGTGTTGTTACAGCAAAAAGATATTTAGGGAGGATAATAATAAAGGCACAAAGGCATAAAGCAAGGACTCGATTTTTACCCTGCAGTATCATTAAATGCGTCATCTCATTGTTCTCCATATTACAATCATGATACTACCCAGAATAACCATTTCCTCAATCGCACTTATCACCACAAAGCTAACAAACCCCATCTCAGGAGAATAACCAAAGGGAAAGCCAATAGCCATAATAATTCGATGTGTACTCAAGGGATAAAACAACATCAATCCATTTTTAGTAACAAGAATGTCCATTAAGACATGAGAAATTACACATAACCCACTGATAATGCCCCACTGTTTCCAGTTTCTTTGAAATATTCTTGCCACAACCCCAACAACAAGCATGACCAAGATCACAAACCCAAGGGAATGTGTTGGTCCATGATGGTTTTCCCAGCTCAATCTAACCCCTGACAAGAAGAAACCACTTTGGAAAAGAGGGGAGTTTGTCAGGGAAATAAAATCAATATCTGGCAGACTGGCAAGAATGATACAAAACAAAAGATGCTTCCATCCCTGACAGCATTGTTTTTGCTTGCGGAAATAGCATCTCTTTCGGCTGATAGCATAAATGATTGCTGCTGTTAATGTATGACCAATTGGCGTAGACAATTATTTTTTGCTCCTTTTTTTTGTAACTATTCAGGTAGTGTCGTGTCAACTGTTAATTGTCGCATAGTTAATTATGTATGGACAGAGCCTGCCACTGCGAATGCAGTGGGTGACAGAGGTGCTGCCTCCCCTGTTTCTGCCCCATCAATAAGCAAC
>JAHIZN010000226.1 GCA_018814245.1 bacterium | reverse complement strand
GTGAATATCTTATTAACATTACACAAACAAGGCAGAAACAGAAATACTTTGATATTACCCATCCCCTTTATCCCCTCTATCTCCGTATCCCCCTTCTTACACTACCTGAATAGTTACCTCATATTTTTCTAATCCCTATATTTCCTTATCTCCTCCATAATCCCCCACATCTCCTTTTCTTACACTACCTGAACGGTTACCATTATTCTATCCTTTTTCTGTATGCTTGTTCAATCTGTTTCTTTACCTGCTTGAGAGATGTTCCACCTGCAGAATTCTTTTGATTTATTCCATATTCAGGTTTAATAACCTCAAATATGTCATTCTCAAACAACTCTGAGAATTGCTTGAGTTCTTCTAATGTAAATTCTGCGATATCTCTATTAGCAGCAACAATTCTGCCAGATATGTGGTGAGCCTCACGGAATGGGATACCTTTTCGTACCAGATAGTTGGCCATTTCAGTTGCCCATGAGGAATCATTATTTATTGATAGTCTCATCCTTTCAGCATTTATCTTCAAAGAGGTTATTAATCTGCTATAGATATGCAGACACTGCTTCAATGTATCCACAGTATCAAACAGAGGTTCTTTATCCTCCTGCATATCCCGATTATAAGACAAGGGAAGAGATTTCATAAGGGTAAGAAGGCTGAAAAGATTACCATACACCCGTCCTGTTTTACCTCTGGTCAATTCACAAATATCAGGGTTCTTTTTTTGCGGCATAATGCTGCTGCCGGTACAAAATGCCTCATCTATATCTACCCAGCAATATTCATGGGTAGACCAAAGGATAAGCTCTTCACTCAATCGTGAAAGATGCATCATGCAAACCGAGGCAGCAGAAAGGAATTCAATGATATAGTCACGGTCGCTTACTGTATCGATGCTATTTTCTGTCACCCCTGAAAAATCAAGCAGATTGGCTGTATATTCCCTGTCAATTGGCAGAGATGTACCTGCTAAGGCACATGCTCCTAAGGGCAAAATATTTATCCTCTTTAAGCAATCAACAAATCTTTGCATATCCCGTTCAAGCATCCAGAAATATGCCATAATATGATGTGAAAACAACACAGGCTCAGCATGTTGAAGATGGGTATGTCCCGGCATAATAATTTCCATATTTTTCTCAGCCATCAATAAGATAGAGGATTGGAAGGATTTCAGCAAGTCGATTATCTGCCTTACCTCCTCGCGAAGATAAAGCCTCATATCAAGGCTTATCTGGTCATTGCGGGATCTGGCAGTGTGCAGTTTTTTTCCAACCTCTCCAATCCGCTGAATAAGAGCATGTTCAATGTTCATATGAACATCCTCAAGCTGTGGATCAAACGGAAAGTTATTTGCCTGAATATCTTGATTAATACTGTTTAATCCCTCTACAATCAGGGACTCTTCCTCATCAGTCAATATTCCACATTTGCACAGCATACTTGTATGGGCTATTGACCCCTGAATATCGTAAGACGCTAATCGATAGTCAAACTGAATCGATGCTGTAAAATCTTCGGTAATAGCATCTGTTTGTTTGCTGAATCTGCCGCCCCATAGCTTTTGCATTTTAAAATACTCCTTTATTGTAATGGTTTATGCACAAAGGCACAGAGAAAAACAACCCCCTAACCCGCTGGCGGGGGGGTGTAGGTGATGGATACAACTCACCACCCTTATAATATTGCTAACTTAAATGGAAGAAATTTACGATTCCGTCGGAAGCAGCACACATACAGGTTATCTTCCCAAAAAACAGGAGCACTAAACCAATTAATAAACCAATGGGTAATAAATTCTTTATCTTTTCTATAATACCATAATTCAGGGTTCAAGTCAATAAAAACTTGGGTGGTGTCTGACGATAATTGCAAATTGACAATTATCTTACTGAATCGTAAAGGGTTAGCTTTGTTAGGAAAGATAGCGAAGATAACGCGTTGCATTACAAAGATTCATGCCTTCATTTGTAGCTAAAGCATGACACCACTAAAATTTGACATTAATCCGGAAGTTCAATCGACACAAAAACAGCAGAACCATCTTGAAAAACAATAGGTTATGGCAAGTTATCTTTTGCTGCTTAGGGTGAACTTCCGTTACATTTGCAACTCTAACTGTTCATTCTCACACCATAAGATTACCCTGTCTTCACAAACCTCCTTAATAATTATTCCTTGAATCAAGTCACCCTGTTTCAGAAGATACTCCCTTCCAAGCCTTTTATCCTGAATCACGGCCACCTTTTCTTTCTCATCTCCAATTATACCAATTAAGTTCAAACTTGATGCTTTTCCCGATAGAGGAATTTTTGGCGGCTCTGTGGGTTTGATCGGCTCTGGTGGTTGTAGGTTTGGCAAGGGTGATGGAGGTGCAATAACTATTACTGGCTCTTGTTTTGGCTCTGGCTGGAGCAAGGGTTCTAAAATTGGAGTCTCTTCAATCAATGGGATGAAAAGATGGCGATAATTGATAGCCTTAGCATAGTAAGAATAATCCCTGCGAGGGTTTTCTTTCTTTGTCACACAATCCTTTCTTGCCTCTCTTGAAGAGATTGTCTTGTTCCCGGGTGGAAGAATAGAAAAAGCAATAATGATGCCTACAGCTGCCAGCAGATTCACAATATACAATACCTTATTTACTATATTTACCTTGATTAAAGGAAGCATTCCTTCTCCTATACCACTACTTTACTTAAATAATTCTGCTTATCACCATCTCGCCTTCTAAAAACAACCTATCTCCACCTTTGGCTTTAAGCCTTAGCTTGTTTATCCTTAATGCTTGAGAAGAAGCTGAAATCTTATACATAAATTCAATCAGGCAACCAATCTTACACTCACTCTCCACAATAATGAATAATTCTCTGTAATGCCCTGGAGGTAGCACCTCTGGCAGTTGAGGTTTAATATCAATTATATTCAGACCTGTTTCTCTTGCCTGTGACTCTATCTCTTTTAGGGTATCAGTCATTTCCTCCTCTAATGAACCCTTACCCTTCCATCGCTCTGCAACCTTTTCATACTCTTTTAACACCCTTTCTTTTTTGGCTAATATCTTTAGATTCTTTTTTGCCCTGAGTTCTTTTATCATTATCTGTTGATTTAAGTTTTGGAGATATTCCCGGACAGGCTCAATTACATATGTATATGCAAAAAAGGACGAAAGCACCAAAACAGCAAGATACGATAATATTCTCTCTCGTTTTGTCAGCTGCTTAAAAAACATTCATACCCCCCAAACTTGTCAGAGTGTGCTGCTTCAGACGAATCATAATTTTCTTCAATTTAAGTTAGCGATACTATAGGGTCGAAATAGTGTGTCTATAGGCTAACCTAATTGGACATTTGCTATCCAGTAGCTATTGCAACAAGAAGGGAAAGAACCACAAAGGGTGTAACCTTAGGGAAAATAATTGCAAGAAAACAGGAGTAATTGCAAATGAGAAGAGCCTGACAAGGGTTGTATTCTTTAAGATTACACCCTTTGTGATTCTTTCCCTGTAAACAAGATTGACACGATTGATTCTTGGGTAGAGCCCCAGAAAAAAGTCGCTTAATTATTGAATGAAAAATTACAACCTGTGCGGTTGTTGATAATTGCATCAAGCCTTGTTAGTCAGCAGCTATTACAACGAGAAGAGGCAGCACCTCTGGCAGAGAAAGAACCACAAAGGGTGTAAACTTAGGGAAAAATAATTGCAGCGAAACAGT
>JAHIZN010000225.1 GCA_018814245.1 bacterium | reverse complement strand
GTGAATATCTTATTAACATTACACAAACAAGGCAGAAACCCAATGCTTTGATCTTACCCATCCCCTTTATCTCCTCTATCTCCGTATCCCCCTTCTTACACTACCTGAATAGTTACAACAGATTAACATATGAAATATTCAGAAATACCAAGAAGAATAATCTATGAATCTGTGGCTTTTGAAGAGATCACCTGAAGATTTACCTAATTTTTATAATTGGGATACCTAAATCTTTACAAATCGCTCTTGCAGTGAATGTATTAATTTCTCCATGCCTTGGTACGGTAGCCGATTTGTTAGTTGCTGGATTATAAAACAATGTATGCCTTCCACCTTCACGCTCAATTTCACATCCATTTTTCATTAAATATTGAAAAAGTTCGACCTGTGCGGTTGTACATAATTGCATCAGAAACATTGGTGTTTTCGGTAGTCGCAACCTAAAAGGTTGCGGCTATCTCAGCACAAAAAAGCACCGCAAAATATCCTCCGGCACTGGCGGGCATCCCGGAATATAAGCAAAGCCCTTTTCCTCTGCCAATTCACTGGTGCATGTACCAAAGCATACATTCCACCCCGGAAATGGGGGAAGGCTGGCATTCTTGCCCTGCAGGATATTTATCCTGCCAAATAAAGCATACCATGCAAATTTGGACACAAATGGCAGCCACCATTTAGGGTCAAGGACAGCCTCTTTTATTGCCCGATGGAATGAATCCATGCACATGGAGCAGGCTGCAGGGTTGCGCCAGGCATAAATATTTAATTTTCTGCCATATTCAGGGTTTGCAGGCACAAATTTCTTTCTTAATGACTGAATACTATCCCCTGTTATCACTGGTTCTACCCCACCCAATCCCTCACTTATTCCATAAGCAAGATGAGCCACCTTATATGGGTCTATCCCTATCAGCCTGCTGGCAGTAATATCGCACTCAAGCTGATTTGTGCCAACAACCAGGGCATTCAGCCTTTTGCTTTTCCCCTGTGTTGGACCCTCGCCCTCCATGCCGTAAATACCATCCATAATAATCAGGTGCGGGCTTATCACCCTTGCCAGCTCTATCAGGGGTTCATGCAAGCCAAGAACATGGATATGCTTCTTTATCTGACCTGACACCAGCCCCTTTTGGTTCTTGATGGAAAGGGTAACCGTGGTATAGCCATGTGTCTTTATCTTGGGTAGATTGATGTATAGGTCAGCATCCAAAAATATTTTTGGTATCTTTAATTTCCCATATTTCCACTGGATTTCTGCCTTTTCCATGTCGTCAAATCCATAAATAGGTACGCTCATTCGTTGAGCAAGCCCTGCATACCCTGAAACCCGAAAGCTCTCCTGAACATCAAACCCAATTGCCGGCTCTTCAACGATAGAGATATCCTTGATCCCTGCATCCCTTAACAGGTTAATCGTGGCTTCAACTACGGCTGGATGCGTAACTGCCGCTGTCTCAGGTCTTGCCGGCATAACGATATTTGGTTTAAGAACAGCCTTTCCCCCTGGTCTTAGCCTGAAATTTATTAATTCCAACGATTGGCAAAGGCTGTCCTGAATTTTAGCAATATTGTATTCACATACTTTTTTAATGCAAACAGTCATATAATATTACACACATCCTATTTTTTTGTATCATGCTTGGAACAATTTCAACCTGTGCGGTTGCTGTATTAAGCCGCAGAAGCATAACAATAGCAGCAAATACAGAGAAAGATCCACAAAGGGTGTAAAACACAAGAGACTCTGTCCATTGTCAGGCTTTTCTCATTTGCAATTACTTCTGTTTCGCGAGGGGATAGGGGGATAGAGAAATAGGGAGATAGGGAGATTTTAAGGACACCACCAATATTTACACCCTTTGTGGTTCTTTCTCTGCCAGAGGTGCTGCCTCTTCTCGTTGCAATAGCTGCTGACTAACGAGACTTGATGCAATTATCCACAACAGCACAGGTGGAACAATTTCATTATACATCATCACATCCAAATTTGCAATAACAATTTATTGAATAGCCGCAACCTTTAGATTGAGACTACTGTCGTGTCAACCTTAATTTGACGCACAATAATTTGCAGGGACAAGGGGGTAGCACACCTGGCACCCTGCAGCTACGATGTGATCGATTGTTGTGTGTGGGAATCTTTGTAGCTGCGACCTGCCAGAGGTGCTCTCCTTTTGTGGTCGCTTATTGGTGGCAGAGACAGGGGAGGCAGCACCTCTGTCACCCACTGCATTCGCAGAGGCAGGCTCTGCGGATGCAATTATTCTTACCCACATCTTTGGGGGACAGAATTCTGACGGAAAATGCTGCAAAACAACAGAAACATGTATCGCAAAATGATTAATAATTCAACAATTCATTAATTCAGCAATTTTCAATTGTCAATTGTCAATTGTCAATTGCTGAATGGTGGTTGGACTTGTGGGTAAGGATAAGTCGAATGCAGAGGGCAGGCTCTGTCCATACATAATTAACTATGCGACAATTAACAGTTGACACGACAGTACCAATTTCCACCAATAACTGAGGGACACCTGAATGCCCGGAATTTTCCTTGACATCTGCTCAAAAATGTGTTAAACTTTAAGTCTAAGGTAGAAAAAATGCTCTTAATCTTATAAGCAGGACATCTCCTGCTCTATGCTTTTTGTATCTTCGGATAATTAAGTGGTGTTTTTATGATAGACTTACATACACATTCCCTGCTTTCTGATGGGATACTTTTACCCTCAGAAATACTTCAGCAGGCAAAAGCCAGGAAGATAGAGGCTCTTGCCATTACCGACCATGTTGATTTATCAAACATTGACTGGGTGATACCACGATTGGTAAATGTTTGCCAGCATCTGAAGGGACAAGGGGTTTGTCTTATTCCAGGGGTAGAGATAACCCATGTTCCGCCAGAGCTGATTTCATCACTTGCTATAAAGGCAAGAGAGCTGGGGGCAAGGATTGTGATTGTTCATGGTGAAACCATTGTTGAGCCGGTTCCTTTGGGAACAAATCTTGCAGCACTGAATAGTGATATTGATATCCTCGCTCATCCGGGTTTATTGACACGAAAAGAGGCAGAGCTGGCAAAGCAAAGGGGTATTGCCTTAGAGATTACTGCACGGAAAGGGCACTGCCTAACCAATGGGCTTGTGGCAAAGATGGCACAGATAATCGGGGCAAGGCTCATTCTTAATACAGATGCCCATACAGATACTGATCTGATCACCCTCGAGGAGGCAGAAAAGATTGCTCAAGGGGCAGGGGTAGAAGATTTTAGGACACTGATAGAAAATTCAAAAGCAATTGTTGCTAATATAAAGGAGGATTAAATGGCAGTTTATTTGATTACAGGAGGAGCTGGGTTTATTGGTTCCAACATTGTGGCAAGGCTGGTGAAAAATAAGGAGCGGGTCAGGATTATAGATAATTTTTCCACCGGCAAAAGAGAAAACATTGCTGAATTCTTGAATAACATTGAGGTTGTAGATGCTGACATCTCTAATATTGATAGCGTTCGGGAGGCAGTCAGTGGGGTAGATTTTGTTTTGCATCAGGCAGCATTGCCTTCTGTGGCCAGGTCAGTAGCAGACCCGATAAGGGCAAATGAGGTAAATATTGTTGGCACACTGAATATTCTGGTTGCTGCACGGGATGCAAAGGTAAAGAGGGTAGTTTATGCCTCATCCTCCTCAGCCTACGGTGATACCCCGACCCTTCCCAAAAGGGAGGACATGAAGACGGCCCCGCTTTCTCCCTATGCTATTACCAAATTAACGGGTGAAGAATACTGTAAGGTTTTTTATTCTCTTTATGGGTTGGAAACCATAGCCTTACGATATTTTAATGTGTTTGGTCCCAATCAGGATCCCACATCCCATTATTCTGCAGTAATACCAAAGTTTATCACATTAATGCTTACAGGAAATCAGCCGACAATATATGGAGATGGGGGACAATCCAGAGATTTTTCCTACATAGATAATGTTGTTAATGCCAACCTCAATGCTACCGTAGCCTCCAAGGGGATAGGAGAGGCATTTAACATTGCCTGCGGGGAACGAATAACCTTGAATGAACTTTGCAAAAAGATAAATAAGATACTAAGCACAGATTTTTCACCAGTGTATGCAGACACTCGACCAGGTGATGTGAGACATTCCTTGGCTGACATATCTAAGGCACAAAGCTGTCTGAATTATTCACCTGAGATTAATGTGGATCAGGGATTAGAAATGACTGTGGAGTGGTATAGACAGAGAGTGTCGGCAGTGTAGGAGAAAAAAAGATTCTCGCAGAGATCGCAAAGTTTTCGCAGAGTCCACAAAGATCAGCAATTCTCGGTGAACAAATGCGATATTGATGTTTTTATCCACTACATTCACCAGTGAGTGATATTTGTCATATTCCATATTCAAAACCAGAGAAACAGGTTTTTCTGGTCAACCTATTTAGGGCATAAATATCACAT
>JAHIZN010000224.1 GCA_018814245.1 bacterium | reverse complement strand
ATCGAAGGGAAGATTACAGGGTTATCATTCCTAAGGGGATAAGTTGTATTATCCTCATATTTTTCTAATCCCTATATCTCCTTATCTCCTCCATAATCCCCCACATCTCCTTTTCTTACACTACCTGAACGGTTACAATAATTTGAACATATTCTCGCTCTTCTGCCCCCATTAATAAACTACCACAAGGGTTGCAGCTGCAAGTTTCCCACAGAAGGATGCCAGAGGTGCTGCAGCCTTGTCCCTGCCTTAATCATTCCTACACCTGAATAATTATCAAAGTATATAAGATATTGACAAAAATGTCAAGGGAAAAAAAATGCAAATGCGTAAGGTTGACACGACAGTAGGGGAAATCTGTTGTCTGTCTTAAACAGTTTCGGACAGTAGGGGCAGACCTATGTGTCTGCCCTTTCCATGGAAACCTGTTGTCTGTCTTAAACAGTTTCGGACAGGGACAAACTCTGTCCCTACAACAACAATCACTTATCGCTTGCTCTTGCAGGGACACTCCCTTGTGGAGCAGCAATCATAGTGGCTATTCCCATCAATAGATTAAATATCCCAAAGATTACACATGTCCAGAAAATACCAAAAACAGGTATGGTTAGAACAGCAGCAATAAGTGAGCCGGCACATGCCCCGATCATGTCCATGGCATACATTATCATTCCGCCAATGGGCATGGCTGCCTCTGGCACACGGTCAGAATGTTTTGTGGACTCTGAATATATTCGGTTAGCTATTGGGAAAATCAATCCAATCAATACACCGGCTAAGGCAGTTAGTATGGGAAACAATACAGGGATGAAGCCCTGTATCAGGGACTCATTAGATATTGCCCTTAGCTTGAAAAAAATGACTGGGGTTAAAAATAGATACATGGCCATGGTTGTTTGCAAAAGTGAATAAACAAGCACCCTGTTTTTTATTTTATCAATCCTTGAATTCATCGACCATATTCCTCCGGCAATACCCACCATAAATCCGGCAATAATTATTCCAACCAAGTGATATATGTAGCCAAACAGTATTTGAAAGCCAATAATCAATACAATCTCCAGCACCATGCCCCCGCAGCTGGAGATGAACACACCAGCAGGGATATATATCCTTCTCTTCCTGAATAGAAAGCAAAGAATAGCTCCTGAAAGTATAATTCCAGATAAAAATTGCCAGGGTTTTATATCAAAAAGAATACGAAAGAGCCTCTCTGTGCCTTGTGAAAACTCCTCTCCCCACAACGCCATATCAAAATAGTAGCAAACAGGACGAAGGTCATGATTTATCCTTGGCACTACACGATCAAGATTTTCTCGAAGATATTCCATCCTTTCAGGATAAAATCGATACGGCAAATAATGCTCATTTACAAATCTGGTTTTAATCCCTCGTTGTCTCAACCTTTCAGCCAGAATATGCGGCTCAACACTCAGATACCCTGACCCTGCAGTCACCTGTGTCTGTTTTGTCCCTGTTCCGCCATATGAGGCAATCATGGTAAGCTTATCCCCGGGAACCAGGATTATGTGAGGAAAGACCTGTTTCAGGGTATGGTAGATACATCCGTTGAATTGCAGCATATTCTCACCAAGATAATCCTCATTTGATCTGATAGAAAGGCTGATGACGCCTTGTGGCTTTAAGATGCGTTTTACCTCCTCGAAAAACTCAAGGGTATAAAACCTGTTGCGTTCAGCAGTAGATGGACTGCCGATATTGACAATCAGGGCATCAAATGGCTTGCCCTTCCACCTTTTAACAAATAGCCTGCCATCGCCATAGATATTTTTTACCCTTGGGTTATCAAGGCTGTCAAGGTCTTCTTGCGGGATACATCCCTTAGATATTTTTATCAATGTTGGATCAAGCTCTACATAATATATCTCTGCACCTTTATACTTGAGGGCTTCCCTAAGCCCGCCAGCAACCGCTCCGCCAAGGATAAGTATCTGCCTTACCTGTGGAGTCTGAAGCAGGGGGAAATGGATAAGCTCTTCACTATCAAGCTGCTGCGGGCTGGTAAAAACAAGCACCCCATCATGGTAAAAATTGTAGAGATTATCTGCCTTAACCACGGTCAGATCGCCATATCTTGAGGATGCAGTTTTCACTATTGAAAAACCCTTCCAATTAAGACTGGCGGTATAGCTCATCAGCTCATCTGCAGCAAAAATACCATACACATTAACCAATAAACAAATTATACATATTACCCTAAGGAATATTTTACAGTTGTAAATGATAATCAGCATTATTGCACAAAATAGATTGATGATGCCTGTATAAAATGCTGTTTCCAATGAGTTAAAAAAATTGACAAATATATACCCAAAGGCAAACCCGCCAAGTGTATCACCTATGGCATCATAGAAATAGACCTTGCTGGCAGCAACCTGACATTCACCATCTGTCTCTTTTTCCCTGGCTTCTGCTCTCATCACCTGCGTATAAAATCTGCATCCAAGTACAAACTGAGCACCAATAACCATCCCGAGTGGAGCAAGAAGCAAAGGGATGGAAATAATCATGATATGGTATCCCAACAACTCTCCAACCGGCACATGCAGAAAAATGCGAATAGTCTTGAT
Organism: bacterium; assembly: GCA_018814245.1. GTDB lineage: Bacteria > UBA9089 > CG2-30-40-21 > CG2-30-40-21 > CG2-30-40-21 > CG2-30-40-21. The sequence continues at coordinate 7,493 of JAHIZN010000224.1, read as the reverse complement.
AAGGATTATAGTTAATGGCAAAAGAAGGGAGACAATGATTTGACTGAAGACAAAGGCTTGTGAACCTATCCCTGTTGACTTTGATACCCTGTCTGCACCAAGGCTTCCTGCAGCCATCCAGAAAAACCAGCAGGCAAAGATAATTCCAAGGCATAGCTCATTACCATAGAACACACCAACCAATTCCCGTATGAGCAGAATCTGGGACACCATAGAGACAAAACCAATAACAATCAAGGCAATATTTAAGGATAATCTTCGGGAAGGCATTTGATAAAACCTCTGTAACTGCAACACCATGTGATTTCCATATGCCTCCCAAATTCTCCGCGTCCTCCGCGTCTCCGCGTGAGACATCTGGTTGCTTCTATGCAGCATATGCCTCTCGAAGTCTCTCAATCGTCTTTCGTGGATCCTCAACAATTATCTTGGAATTGCTTAATATGTCTACAAAGCCAAGCTCATTCTTGTATCTTGGTACAATATGCAGGTGTAGATGCTCAATGCTTGCACCAGCAATATTACCCATATTATAGCCAATGTTATACCCTGAAGGGGAATAGAGTTTGTCAAGTACGGCAAGGGTTTTTATGGTCAATGACTGTATCTGGGATGTTTCTTCCTCATTCAACTCACGAATATCCTTGATGTGTCTATTGGGAAAGATCAGTACATGTCCTGGGTTGTACGGATATAGATTTAATGAGATAATAATATCTTTACTGCGATAAACATCAAGCAGGACAACCTTTTCATCACTATCCCTGACTGCACACAGGATACAGTCTACCTTTGGTTTTTCTCCGAGCAGGTAATCTTCCAGTTTGGATGGGACAAATAAATGCATTATTTTCCCCCAAACAACGATTGTTCTACGAGCAGGCAGATGATATGAATAATGGTAATGTGCGATTCCTGTATCCTTGGGGTATTAGCGGATGGGACAACGATACATACATCTGCCAAATCCTTGAGTTTACCACCATCCCCACCTGTCAGACCAATAGTTACAGCCCATTTTTCTTTAGCCTTTGCAATTCCCTTGAGTACATTAGGAGAGTTCCCTGAGGTACTTATTCCTATCACTATATCGCCTGACTCTGCCAGAGCCTCTACTTGCCTTGAGAATACATCATCAAACCCATAATCATTGCCTACGGCTGTAAGAATAGATGTGTCTGTAGTTAAGGCAATTGCCCCAAGTGCTCCCCGTTCCATCTTAAACCTGCCAACCAGCTCACCAGCCATGTGTTGGGCATCTGCGGCAGACCCGCCGTTACCACAAATAAGCACCTTTTTACGCTGTCTGTAGGCATCAATGAGCATTCCTGCTGCCTCAGCCACATCCTTGATTGGGATATTATTCTTAACCTCAATGCTCTCCTGAATTTGGCTGCTTATTATTTTTTCCATATCACTTCTCCTTTCTTGTTCTTTTATATTGGCGGATTGTAATCGTTCAGTTATCAGCTGCCGGAGGTATTGCCTCCTTCAGCACCACAATTAGTAGAAATTGCGAATCTGTTCCATTTCTGCAGATTCGTGAGTTCGCGATTCAATGTGGTTGGAGTTTAGTGTCGTGTCACGATTAAATGTTAGGATATAACAACTTCAATTTCCTCCGAGCATCGTTGGAATATTGTCATTCCTGCGAATGCAGGAATCTAATCTGTCTGAAGCTTACCCCTCAGAACAGAAGACTCCTGCATTCGCAGGAGTGACACATGTTTAATCCTAAATTTTAATGATGACTGAGCATTAAGCTTTAGCCTTTCACTGCTGACAGCTGATAGTTGAACGCTTACTCCTACATCCGTATTGCTTTCAGCTCTATCATCTTATGTTGTTTCATATAATCTTTTATTCCTTGAACTATTTCCATACTTGCTTTAGGGTTGACAAAGTTAGCCGTACCGATACAGACAGCTGTTGCTCCAACAAGCAGGAACTCAAGGCTATCTTCCCAAGTCATTATTCCCCCCTGTCCTATCACCGGAACATTTATGGCTTTGCAAACCTCCCAGACCATTCTTAAGGCAACAGGTTTGATAGCTGGTCCGGACAACCCACCAGTGATATTTGCCAAACGAGGCTTTTTGGTTTTAATATTCATTGCCATACCCAGTAATGTGTTTATCAAGGACACAGCATCTGCTCCCCCATCAACTGCTGCCCGGGCAATAGAGGCAATATCTGTTACATTCGGGCTTAATTTTACAATCAAGGGCAGGGATGTCTGTTTGCGAACCAGATTAACAACCTCAAAGGTAAGCATCATATCCTGACCAAATAACATTCCCCCATGAGAGACATTTGGGCAGGATATATTTATCTCTAAGGCAGCAATACTATCTTTATTGCTTAATTCCTTAGCTATGGTGGCATATTCTTCTGGGGTTTCACCACAAATATTGGCAATAACATTTGTAGGAATATTTGACAATAAGGGTAGTTTCTCACGCAGGAATCGGGATAAACCCATATTTTGTAAGCCAACGCTATTAAGCATACCTGCGGATGTTTCAACAATCCTTGGCATAGGATTGCCATGTCGTTCCTTCAAGGTAATTCCTTTAAGGATAATACCGCCAAGCATGGATAAATCCACTAATTCAGCATATTCCTGTCCATATCCAAAGCATCCAGAAGCACAAAGCACAGGGTTTTTTAGCTTTAATTTGCCAATATTTACAGAAATATCTGGTTCTATTGTTTGCATCTCTTACCTCTGCAGGAAAAATTAAAAATTATGAATTATGAATTAAAAATGAGAGAAGAAGAGGTGAAACGAATTGGTATTTGTTTGTTCCTCCATTTTTAATTCATAATTCATAATTTTTAATTTTTTTCCCTATCTCCATAATATCTCCCTTGCATCAAATACAGGGCCATCAACGCAAACCCTTTTATATTCAAAATGGGATGGAGAATGTGGATTAGCTATTTTTGCCACACATCCGAGACATGCACCTACCCCACAAGCCATATTAGCCTCTAAGGATATTTGGCATGGAGAAGAATAGAGGTGAGCTATCTCTGAAAGTATTCTGAGCATGGGCATAGGACCGCAGCCATAGATGGGTAGTTGGGGAGATGCAGATGTTGCCAGAAAATCCTCAAGCAAATCAGTTGCAACTCCCTTAATCCCTAAACTTCCATCATCAGTAGCTACTTGCACATCTATACCCAATGCCTCAAACTTTTCCAGACAGATAACACCGGTTTTTGTTTTGCTTCCAATTAATATTCTTACCTCTGTAAATTGTCTCAACCTTTCAGCCAAAGCAAATAGTGGTGCTACTCCTACCCCGCCAGCAACTAAGATAGCAGTAAAGGCATTGTTTTTTATACTGAACCCATGACCAAGAGGACCAATTATGTCTAATTCATCCCCTTGCCTTTTTTCGGATAATAATTTTGTCCCTGTGCCAACAATCCTGAATAATATTTCAATCCCAAAAGGGGTGATGCGGTGAATACTGAAGGGTCTTCTTAAAAGCGGCATATATTGAGAGGTTATATTTACATGAATAAATTGTCCGGGAGAGGCATCCTTAGAGATTAAAGGGGCATCCAATGCCAACCTATAGTGGTCAGGGGCAACCTCTTCTTTTTCTAATATCTTTGCAGTTACTTGAATCATTGACTGTTTCACCACATCTTTAATACAGAATACAGAATACAGAATACAGAATATAGAATACAGAATCGTAACTACTCAGCATATCTCTTTGAAAGCCACAGATTCACAGATTAAGGATCATTCTTTTTGGTATTAATGAGATTTTTCACCAAAGCTTACAATTAACCCTAACAGATATTCCTTTTTCTGAATATTTCATAAGTTTAATCTGTGAATCTGTGGCATTTTATTTTTACTACTGAGTAGTTACACAGAATCAACTAATACGGTTGTCTTTTATCTTTGGATTTATCTTATTCTGACTCCTGTATTCTGGATTCTGATTTCTATTTACTTTGTTGTATTTGTTGCTGAACAGGGCTCTGTCAAATTCGGAACACTCGTACTGCCTATCGGCTCATGCGGCATCTGCTTCTTTGCATATGGATCAAGCTTGATGGCTGTGATAAATGCCTCTACCGATTCCTTATTATTGCCCATCATCTCATATACATTTCCAAGGGTATAATAAGCAGCAGGATCTTTGGGGTCAAGGCTGATAATTTCATTAAGTTCTGTAACTGCATTCTCATATCTCTTATCGGCAATATAGTCTTGAGCCTTTGTAAGATGAGAATTCCTTAACTGAACCTTGTCTTGCCCAGATATTTCAGGCTTTTCAATACTAATAACTTTATCCCTTGTATTTTTATCCTTGCCACATCCAATAATAGATAAACAAATACACATTGCTATTATTAATTGTTGAATATTAATCATAAACACCCCCATTCAATTGTGAATTGCGCATCTGAAGAAACAGAACAGATTTGAAGATTCACAATCATTAATATACCATAGATCACTATGTATGTCAATAAAAAAATAGTAACTATTCAGGTAGTGTAAGAAGGGGGATACGGAGATAGGAGGGGATAAAGAGGATGGATAATATCAAAGTATTGGGTTTCTACCTTGTTTGTGAATGTTAACAGGACTTTTACCACTTTACCCCACCAGAAGGGGACACAACCTGATACTCAACACTTACCCATAATCTATCATCTCCCTATCTCCTTCATCTCCTTATCCCCTTTTTATATTGCCTGAATAGTTACAAAAAATATTCGCTTGACCAATTTGCAAATTATCGAAAAAATACTTGACAAAACAGGGGTTATCTGATATAGTGCTAAATGTAAAAATGTTTATAACTCTGGGAGGGGTTTAAGATGCGCAAATGGTCTGTTTGTTTGCTATTTGTGATAGCTATTACTGTGTTCTCGGCTGCATGGTGCTTTAGCCAGCCTGTACCCATAGGTATCCCCAAGATAAATATCGGCGTAACAGAGGCAAAAACACCTCAGGATGTTGCCCTCTCCCTTCAAATCATATTCCTTCTGACTATTCTAACCTTAGTACCAAGCATTATCATGATGACTACATCGTTTATTCGGATAGTGATTGTTCTCTCATTTATCAAGCAAGCCTTGGCTACCCAGCAGGCTCCCCCCCAACAGGTCATTGTAGGACTTGCCTTATTTATTACCTTTTTTATTATGGCACCAACTATAACAAAGATAAATGAAACTGCCTTCCAGCCATACCTTGCAGGTAAAATGAACTTTCAGGAAACACTGCAAAAAGCATCCATGCCATTAAGGGAATTCATGTTTAAGCAAACCAGGGAAAAGGATATTGCCTTGTTTGTTGACTTAAGCAAGATGCCAAGACCCAAAACAAAGAAGGATGTGGCTACCTATGTTCTTATCCCTGCCTTTATGATTAGTGAATTAACCTCTGCCTTTTGGATGGGGATATTATTGTTTGTACCGTTCCTGATGATAGATATGATTGTTGCGAGTGTTTTAATGTCTATGGGCATGATTATGCTGCCGCCAGCCATGATATCATTGCCTTTTAAGATACTTTTATTTGTTATGGTTGACGGCTGGAATCTATTGATTCATTCATTAGTGGCAAGTTTTCATTAGCAGGAAGTGGAGAGTAAAAGGAGTTAGTGGCAAATTAGCCAGTAGCAAGTGCAACAGGAAGGAGGTAGCACCTCTGGCAGAGAAGAATCGCAAAGGGTGTAAATATCGGTGGTGTCTCCATTTTCTCTATTATCTCCCTATCTCTCTATCTCTGACCGCACGCAACACAGCGAACGGATGGCGGGATTATCCCCCTATCTCCCAAGAATTGTGAGTGAAACAGGAATAATTGCAAATGAGAAGAACTATTGACAGGAGGTTGCATTTTAAGGGGTTACACCCTTTGTGGTTCTTTCCCTTGCGTAAATGAGATTGACACGATATAGGTCGCTATCCCCAATTATCAGTTGATAATCTAACAGAAATAGTGTTGCACTTGCTACTGGCATGTGCGGGCAAATTAGTGGATAATAATTGTTGGCCACTTGCCACTAATTACTGAACAACGAGGAGGTGAAAAGAAAAAATCGCTCTGCGTGTGAGAGTGTTGATTGGAACACGACTGTTACAATGTTAGGTAATAGCCAAGAATTAAAACTGGGAGGTAAGAGGCTATGCCGAGATATGAGGAATTAGGTGTCTGGCAATTAGCGAACAGATTAGTCATGGAAGTGTGTCGTGTTGTTAGTAAGTATCCAAGAGAGGTTGCTTATAATGATTTAGCTATTCAAATGAAGGGATCTTCTATGGGAGTGGCCATGAATATTGCTGAGGGACATTCTCAACAAACCCTTCATGAATACAGGCATTTTCTTGAAGCAGCCATGAACTCTTTGAGGGATATTACCTTCTTTTTAAGGGTAAGTTATCAGAATCAGCTTGTAAATGAGTCTACTTATAACTTTCTTCTTAAAGAGTATGAACGAGTGAGATGTCTGGTGATGTCTATTGTCAAATGGATTGAAAGTGAGACAACCAGCACTGCAGCTGCCGCTTAATTGTTAGTTAGGGGTGGGTTTGGAACACACCCCTACAAGGCAGGGGTGTGTGTAAATACGCCCCTGCCATGACGGAATTTTTGGGACGCAGATGAACGCAGATTTTCAGGATTTTAGGAAACTGGGGAAACTGGGGGGGGAACTGGGGACATCGCCTATTTTCTGAATGATCTCCCCTTGGTAAAAGAGATAGTAGATTGGAAGAGGTATCTTTCTTGCAATGAGGATGAAATTATGCTAACTCAAATCCGAAGATGTTCATCAACAGGCCGTCCAGCAGGGGATAAAAATTTTGGGATAGGATTAGAGGGATTATTGGGTCGGATATTAATGGCAAAGCCTATTGGCAGACCAAAAAAAAGTTCAATAAATAGGGCGATGTCCCAATACTGTTCGGAATGATTGGTGCTATTCTGGACACATCCTACCTTTACTTTTCCTAAGTTCCGTTAGGAACATAATATCGGTAGAAACAATACCCATAGACAAACCAAAAGTTCCGTAGGAACGATATAATTTTAAGCCAATTGAATTTTAAATATCTCATGCCTACGGCATTTATGTATGCTTGTATGATATCTATTTCTACCGATATGTTATCCCTATGGGATATGTAAAAATTTAAGGAATATAGGAAAATATAGGGACACATCACATCTACCAGAAAAATATGGGATGTATCCATTGTTCCCTGTAAAATCATTCCGAACAGTATTGGCGATGTCCCCAGTTTCCCCAGCAATACGATATGTAGAAAGGAACCCTGTGCGGGCAGGATTAGTGGAAAGAGCAGAGGATTATCCATGGTCAAGTGCATTAAGTCATGTAAAAGGTATTACAGATTCTTTATTATCGAATGATCTCCCTTTGGTAAAAGAGATAGTAGATTGGAAAGGGTATCTTTCTTGTAATGATGATGAAATTATGATAACGCAAATT
>JAHIZN010000223.1 GCA_018814245.1 bacterium | reverse complement strand
TTGAACATCGAGTATCAGGAATTATGTCATGGTGTAGTAGTACATTTTGACATTAATTTCTGATAGCTTGATAGGGAGATTCCTGCAGGAGTTTACCCCTGTGAATGCAGAGCCTGCCCCTGCGAATGCAGGGGGGCAGGAATGACAATTTGAAACTCTTCTGTCATTCCTGCGAATGCAGGAATCTCCCTTCTGTGCCTCCATGGCAACCATTAATTTTTCAAAAAACTTGAACATCGAGTATCAAGAATTAATGTCAAGATGTAGTAGTTCAACCTCCTGAAATTACCACAGGATATTGAGCAGTTACCCACTTATGACATCGCACACTATGGTTTAATTCAGGATCAACCAGCACCAATTCAGGCTCTTCTTTCAGGCATATCTCTTCTCGTATTCTGCACTGAGAATAGAAACTGCATCCATCAGATGAAGAAATACTATTCTCTTCAGAAGCATCTAATCCCTTATTATCATGAATAATCTCATGTGCCTCAATCAGGGCATTGGTGTATGGATGCAATGACTTCCCTTGTTTAATAATCTCCGTGGGGCATGTTTCTACTACCTTGCCATGGCAGATAACCACAACACTTTGAGACAACAACTTTACTGCTTCAAGATCATGAGAGATAAACAAGAGGGAACGATCATTATTCATAGAGAATTCCTGCAATAATTTTAAGATCTGCATCCTTAGCGGTGGATCAATCCCTGTGGTTGGCTCATCAGCAATAAGCAGGTCAGGCTCTGCTATCATTGCCATGGCAATCATCATTCGCTGACACATCCCGCCGCTCAGGTTATGGGGATATAACTCCGCTTGCTTTCTTGTAAGATTGAGTCGCAGCAAGAGATTATCTATGGTTTCTTTCATCCCTGACCTATTCCTGCCATTGAGAAGGTATGCTTCTTCTATCTGCAGCCTGAGCTTATGAAAGGGATTAAGCCCTGAGACTGCACCCTGAAGGATAATAGCTATCTCTCGCCCTCTTATCTGTTTCATCGATGCCTCATATCCAAAAACCCTGTTCCATGCATTAACATCCTTTTCAATGATTAATTCATCTCCATTATCCTCAATATGACAGATCTCTTCAAGCCCTTCCAATAAGTTTTTCCCCTTAAAATAGATCTTGCCCCTGATAATCCCCGGCAGATGAGGCACAATACCCATAATAGAATAAGCTATGCTGGTCTTACCACTGCCAGATTCCCCAAATAAAGCTACGGTTTCGCCTTTGCCTATCTCAAAGGCAACATCATCTACAATCCGCAGAAATCTTTTTTCTGCCTCATCGTAACAATATGTCTTAAGCCCTTTTAGGGCAAATAAAGCTTCCATTATCAATTGTCTCCTCTGTAAGTGCTGACACCCCATGCATAGCAATTCTTATTTAGAGACAGAGGGCAGGCACGGGGTCCTGCCCCTACGACAAATGTCATGAAACTACTACTGTAAAATTACTGTCTTATCCTTCATTATGCTTTATGTCCAAATTTTTTATAATCCTATCCCCGATGGAATAGAGGATAAGGATATTAAGGGTAATAATCAGAAGTGGGCATAATGCCATCCACCAGCTCTCTATATGATTCATCCATATAATCAAAATATTTCCCCAACTTGGAAATGGTTCCGGAATGGTTGGACAAAGTCCCCACTTACTGATAAAACCAAGATAATTTAAGCCTATCTCAAGCAATATAACCTCAGCCATTTGCAGTGAGGCTTGAATGATAAATATGGGAAAGCAATTATAAAAGAGGATATGCCGAAAGATAATATCTATCCTCTTCAGTCCAAGTGCTTCCGCAGCCTCAATAAAATGCCTTTTGCGCAGCGATTCAATCTTATTCATTACCATCTTGCCCAACTTAGAGGAATTAAGCACTCCGAGAGCCAGCATCAGATGATAAAAGGTTGGCTCAGGAATAATGGTAATCAATAAAAGAAGGACAATATATTTAGGAAAGGATTCAATGGCATCTAATGTACAACGAGTAAAAAAATTTATCACCCTCCCCCAAATCCCGGGATGGATGCTGCTGGCAAATATCCCCAATATTGTTCCAAGCAGGGTAGAGATACAAACACTCATAACCCCGGGAAAAAAATATGCCTTTATGCCGATAATCACCCTGATAAACATATCCCGACCATCTGGATCAGTGCCAAATAAATGCCTCCAGCAGGGCGGGATAAGTTGAGCCTCCTGACGAAGATCAAGACCATTGTAGGGAATAAAATAGCCGAGGATGGCTAAGCCAATAATTAACAGAAAAAGAATAGCATCTATGTGCATCAAGTGTGTGTTTTTTAACCGTTTGACAGATTCATCCACTGATTTTGTATATTTTTTTTCAATAAATCTCATAGAATATTACCTTGGTGGAAATTGGTAGCCGCAACTGCCAGAAGTGCTGCCTCTGACAGGGGTGCTACCCCCTTTAGGTTATGTTATTTTACGCAGGTTAAAACCTGCGACTACCACTGATGATTAACACATCACGGACAACAAACTCAGAATATATGGAAACCAATAAATAGCTTGACATAATAGTTGTAGCTGCAGGGCTTGTCCCTGCTTATGAGCGACCGCAAGGGTCGCAGCTACAAATCTCCACCCCCTGCCTCAGTCAGCGAGAAGCAACATGGCTCGTCCTTGTCCCTACTATTATGTCAAGTTATTTATCAGATTGCATATGACAATGAGTTACAGTACGCAACAACTCATGTTACCCTGATTTGAACTATGCTCACATTCCTATCCCCTCAATCTTGGGTCCAAACACAGGGCGATTATTCGATTGACCATGTTAAGTATTACCACGATAATCACAACAAAAAAGAGTATTCCCAATAATAGTCCTGTATCCCTTGCCTCTGCTGCATTAAATGCCAATCCGCCAATTCCGGGCAGACAAAATATACACTCGATGATTACTGTTCCGCTGATTAGTACTACCATGTGCAAAGAGATAATCATGGACATATGAATGATAAAGTCATTTATCATGTGTCGCCAGATACTTGCCCCCTTTGCCTGTGCCATCTTGACATAATGTTCGCTCTTGATATGGTTAATCTCTGAGACCGCATGCCTGATAGTTTCACCCAAAAACCCATCAGTTATTCCCAATATCATGGCTGGCACAAGATAATAATACCATACAGGGTCATCCAACATCTCTGGACTTACGAGTTTATTATGGGATAAATGCAGGAGGAAGTGCCCAACAACAAAGGTTGGACATACAGAGATGCCATAACACAAAAACCTGAGAAAGACTATTAGCCCTTTCTGTTTTATCTTAAAGGTAGCTATCAGGAAGCACCCTGTCCATAAAATAGCAAATATCAGGGCAAGAATGATCAAAAGGGCAGAGTTTTTTGCCCTTGAAAGCACTACGGATAATACCTGCTCCCCTTGCCGGGTTGTTCCCATATCACAATTAAAGATGATTTTCCCTATCCATTGATGATATGTTTTGTTGTCTTTTTTAGCAGAAATATCTGGTGATGATGAGACAATAAAAAACATGAGCAGGGTAGCAATCAGGATAACAGTAACAACCCTTATTATTTCCTTGACTAACATTAAAAATAATGCCATAATTTCATCCATCCATATCGTAAATAGTAAGCAATCAGCCATCAGTCATCAGCTCAGACCATAACATCAATGCAAATGAAGCGGTTCGTAATTCTTCAGTTATTGGTAGTGTCGTGTCAACTTTAATTTGTCGCACAACCATTGTAATGCTGCGTCATCATTAAAGTTTAGGATTAAACATGTGTCACTCCTGCCCCTGCATTCACCTTAGCGTGTCCCACATCTTTTACTGTACAAAAAGGAGGATATGCATCTCAAAGCTATCTCATTGTATTGCAAGAAGTTAAGTCCATTTTTGTTTGAACCGTTTAAGCCGTTTGAATTGTTTGATCTTAGCGATAACTTCCTATTTCACCATCAAAACCACTGAGTTTAAGGGAAGCAGTTAGAATGGTGGCGAGTTTAGGTGAATTTTTAGGTCACAAATATGACGGTGAACCATGAACGAATACTCTACATAACGACTTGATAATATAATTACTTATGTAGAAAATTATGGTTGCAGAGCCTCCTTCATATTCATTGTCTCCACCCCATTTTGTTCAGTAAAAGATGTGGGGCAAGATAAGCCTGATAGAGAGGGGGTCCCTATGTATCTATTATACACCATAAATCGTCTGTTGGCAAGCTAAGTTAGCGGAAAGTAAAGTATAATTCTAATTTTGATAAGGAAAGTAGAGACGCTATTAATCGCATCCTTACTGCATTAAACCCACATTTCACACCCCAAATTTATAAGTTACGAAACAACAAGCTCTTATGAATTTTCATTAAGAATGTGCTGCCGACTTTTCAGCATTCTAACTATAGCAATATCAAGTGGTTGCAAATTCAAAAAATAGCTGTTTGCGGAATGTCAGATTAAAAGTTCTTGACAATAGACTAATTTTTATGATAAACTATCTTTGTGAGATAGCTATTTTATATAGCGACAAAGAAGTGCGCTCATGCAATTCTTAGATGTCAAAACAGATTTTGCCTGCAAGTCAGCAATTGACAATTGACAATTGATAATTGATGAATGAAGGATAGAGTTATGGAACATACAGATACTCAATCAAAACCCAATGTGTTTACCATTGTTGACATGGAACCTAATCAAGCAGGTGTGATTGTTGAGATACGAGGCGGGCAGAAAATAGCCTCAAGGCTCTCTACACTCGGGCTTGTGGTTGGTGCAAACATCAAAAAAGTAAGCCGCCATATTCTACAAGGACCAGTGGTGGTAGAGACAGGGAGAACCCAGATAGCCATTGGCTTTGGCATGGCACAGAAGGTGTTGGTCTTTTGTACCCAAGGGGGGGAGTAAGAATTAAAAATTATGAATTAAAAATTAAAAATTGAGGGACGAGAAAATAATTTTTAACTTTCCTTAATTCATAATTCATAATTCATAATTTTTAATTATACAAGGGGGTCAATCGATGAATCTTCTTCTCATGGGCAACCCAAATGTTGGTAAAAGTGTTGTCTTCTCTCGTCTTACAGGCGTTCATGTTATTTCATCCAATTATCCAGGCACCACCGTAGAGTTTACTAAGGGCTATATGCACTTTGATGAAAAAACGATTGAGGTCATTGATGTCCCTGGCGTGTACACCTTGGAGCCTGTATCTAAGGCTGAAGAGGTCGCCTGTGAGATGCTCGATGCTGATAATGTTGTAATTAATGTAGTTAATGCCACAAACCTCATAAGAAGCTTGAACCTTACCCTTCAACTAATAAAGAAAAAAATCCCCATGATAATCGCCCTTAACCTCTGGGATGAGGCAAAACATACCGGGATACAGATTGATGTAGAAAAGCTGCAGCAAATCCTTGGTGTACCTTGTATCCCTATCTGTGCCTTAACCGGTGAGGGTTTTAAGGGGCTTGTCTTAAAGATAAAAGATGCCAAACCAGGTGCGTATGAGTATGAAGAGCATGAAAGATTGCATGAGGCAGGCAATATTACTGAAAGCGTTGAAAAGATAACCCATCGCCATCACAAACTCAGCGAACAGCTCAGGGATGCAACCATCTCTCCGGTAAGGGGAAGCCTGATCGCACTGATTGTTCTTTTTTATACATTTCAGATAATAAGGTTTATTGGCGAGGGGCTGATAAACCATGTGTTTACGCCATTGTTTGAAAACCTCTGGACACCATTGATGCTACATGTATCCAGCCTGTTTGGTGGGGTCGGATTCATTCATGATATTTTCATTGGCAGGCTGATTGATGGTAAAATAGACTACAACCAATCATTTGGCTTACTGACAACTGGTATGTTTATTGAATTCGGGGTTGTCCTCCCCTATGTATTTGCTTTTTACATTATTCTTTCCTTTTTAGAGGACTCAGGCTATCTGCCGAGGCTTGCCGTTCTATCAGATAATATTATGCACCGATTGGGGATGCACGGTATGTCTATTATCCCCATGATGCTCGGTCTTGGCTGTAATGTACCGGCTTCCCTGTCAACAAGGATTATGGATACAAAGCGGGAAAGGTTTATTGCATCTACGCTGATGGCTATTGCTGTCCCCTGCATGGCTCAGATTGCCATGGTTGTTGGGCTGCTGGGTAAGCATGGGGAAGCAGGGTTATGGATAGTATTTGTCACCTTGTTTGCAGTCTGGATTGTGCTTGGTGTTATCTTAAACAGGGTAATGAGTGGCGAATCAACAGAGATGTTTCTGGAGATACCGCCGTATCGGTTTCCATACCTTCCCGGGCTTATTAAAAAGGTCTGGATGAGGATTATCTGGTTTATAAGAGAGGGTGTTCCATGGATAATGGTGGGGATATTTATCGCCAATATCCTGCATACCTCTGGAATAATTGAGGTAATAGCCAAGTTCACACAGCCGGTTATCTGCGGTATTTTTGGCTTACCCGTTGAGGCTGCCGGGGCACTATTGATTGGTTTTTTGCGTAAGGATGTAGCTGTAGGTATGCTGGCACCATTAGGATTAACACTGCCGCAGCTTATTGTTTCAAGCGTTGTTCTAACCATGTATTTCCCATGCGTGGCTACCTTTAGCATCCTGCTGAAAGAACTGGGGATACGAGACATGCTTAAGGCAACAGGGATTATGATCATTTCATCCTTGCTGGTAGGCGGGATGCTTAATTTGATTTTAGGTCAATGTGGGTGGATGATAAGGTAGGGGGCAGGACTCTGTGGTTGCCCTCTGATATGGGGCAATCACAATTGTAGCGGCAACCTACATGAGAGGCTATCCCCACAATTGGGACAAGCACGGGGACTTGCCCCTACGGGAGACAGAACATACATGGGCAACCACAATTATCAGGGCAATCACAACAGTGTAATCACGAGAGAAACAGAGGGCAACCACAGGGGGTTGCCCATACAAAACAGACAAATGGCATTTAATCCTAAATTTACAATAACACCAAAGATTAATAAAGGACTTGTTGAAATAGAGCGGGTGAGAGGTTTTCTTGAGGCAATAAGATTAAAAGATAAAAGGAACTTATTATGTTCTTATATCTGATATTGTTGGGAAATAAGGGACATTAAGGGACATAGATAAGGGACATCTGAAAATTAAAAATATGAGAAAGAGTGTCCCGGATTGTAACCGTAGGGGCAGTTCCCCGTGGTTACTCACACACAATCAGGCAGGCACGAGAGAAACAGAGGGCAACCACAACAGGGCAACTGTTCTGGAATTAATTCTTTAGGATTTCATTTGTATATAATCTATTAATTAAGTTGACACATGCTTTTGTGAGAAGAGACTGGCAAGGGTTGTATCAATAAATCACACCCTTTGCAGTTCTTTTTCTGTAAACAAGTGGTGATTTCTAATTGCACTAGTTGACCTATTTCCACAAAATTCCCAGAAGAACCGCAGAGATTACTGAGGTTATTTTTTAATGATAAATATTGAAGATGATCCATCCAATGGAGTTACCCAATGAGTAAAGAATTAAGCCAAAATCAAGGTATATTCAGCGAGATTAAATCGCTGATAGAACAAACCCGTCAGCAGGTAGCTGTAACGGTAAACGCTGCCATGACCATACTCTACAGACTGTGTGAAAACTCATGATTTGGGCATCAATGCTACGACAGATTAACGAGAAGGGAAAGAGCCGCAAAGGGTGTAAATTCTTAAGATGAACCCTCATCAAGCTCATCTTTACCTTATTATCG